>CAYSUX010000022.1:0-19313 GCA_964434315.1 uncultured archaeon | reverse complement strand
CATGATGAACCTGTGGGTCAAGTTGGCCGGCACCAGCGAGTTTGCCATTCGACTGCCCTCGGCCCTCTTCGGCAGCCTGAACGCGGCCCTGGTCTATCTGCTGATCCAGAGGCTCGAACGCGACACCGACACTGACACTGACACTGACACTAACACTGGAGGCGAGGGGTCCTCTACAAGACCCAAACCACCCAAGGCCGACTGGCCGGTTGTCGGCGCCCTCGTCGTGGCCACCCAACCGGTCCTCATCTACTTCGGCCAGGAGGCTCGCACCTATACGCTGATGCTGACCTTCACCTGGCTGCTGGCCCTGGCCATCCTGGTCCCACTGCGCCGGCAACGGCCGCTCACTGTCCGGGAGCGATACCTGGCGGCGGTCTGCCTGGCGGTCCTGACCCTGTGCCATTACATCGGCTGGGTCCTGGCCCTGGGGGTGCTACTGGTTCATCTGCTCTATACCAGGAAGCCAGGGAAGCTGGAAGCCGCAGCCGGTCCGACCGCAAAGGGGAAGGCAAGTGCTCCCCGGTTCACAGCTCCTCCCTGGCTACCGACGATGGTCGGCCTGGTCCCGGTGGCGGCCTGGTTGCTCTATCTGGCCTTCAACGACAACTGGCCCAACACCGATTTCCACCAGAGTTCCTCCCTGACGGATACCCTGGGTCACTGGGCCGACAAGGATTTCGCGCCCCTGGTGGTGCTACAGGCGCCGGTCCTCGCCGCTGTCGGCCTGGGTGGCAGAGCCTTCAGGCGGGAGCACCCCCCGGTATTCCAGGTCTGCCTGCTCTGGTCGCTGGGTCTGCCCCTGGTGGTGTTGGTGGGCGGTGGAGCCACAAGCAACTACTTCTCGATCCGTTATTTCCTGCCGGCCATCGTGCCCTTGCTCCTGCTGGCCGGTCGGGGGCTGGTCAACGATCAAGAGCTACTCGACCGGTCCCGGGCGGCGCTTCTGGCCATCGTGATCATACTGGCCCTGGCCCAGACCGTCTGGCAGGCCGAACATCACCTGAAGCCCCAGTGGCGGGAGGCAGCCGGTGTCATCGATGATGGGATAGGCCCCCTGGAGCTGGCGGTCGTTGCCCCTGACTGGGAGAGGGAAACAATCAACTATTACCTTGATTCCAGAGATACTTTGACCGTGAAGCAGGCGACCGACCGTATCGGCCAGGAGGGTGACAACCTGACGATCACCGGCATATGGGTCGTCTTCAGGTCGGATCAGGACGGCGTGCGCGACGACCTGTTGGATAACCTGGATAGTTCCTTCGAGCCGACCCGGGTGGCCAGTGTGCGCAGCCTTGAGGTCTGGCATCTTGTCGTGTTCGTTTAGAGGACCGATCCCTGGTGCCCCTGCTTTAAGAACGGGTCCGGCCTGGGGTTACCGGTATCAGCCTTGACCGCCTCTCCTTTCGCCAACTTGCCTCATGTCCCCGAGCCCCAGGAATTGCTGGACCGGGGCTTCGGCCGCGCAGCCAAGATCACCAAGGAGGATCCCAACGCGGTATGGAAGGCCCGACGCCTGACGGCGGCCAAGCTCCAGTCGGCCTCGGAGAACCTCAACCAACCCCTGTCAAAGATCGTCACCGGTTTCCCCAGCCTTGATCGGATCCACCCCTTCTACCGGGAGCTGGTGGACCTGGCAGTGGGGCTGGACGAGCTTCGCATGGCCCTGGGGAGCATCGATTGGGCCCGCAAAGAGCTCATCCAGATCGGCCAGCAGACCTCGAACAAGGCCCTGAAGCTGCGCTTCCCCCAGCAGGCCGAGGGACTGTTGAACCATGCCTATGGCCGGCTCTCATCGGTCGTAAGGCAGGTCAGCCCTCGTCTGGAATTCCTGCGCACGGCCAGGCGCAATCTGCGAGCCCTGCCGGGAGTGGACACCGGATTGCCCATCGCCGTGGTCTGCGGCGCCCCCAATGTGGGAAAATCCTCCATCATCCGGGTCCTGTCAACAGGCAAACCCGAGGTGGCAGCCTATCCGTTCACCACCAAGGAGGTGAGCCTGGGCCACATCCCCCATCGCTATGTCAACCTCCAGATCATGGATACCCCGGGGCTACTGGACCGGGCGACCGGGTCCCGCAACGAAGTGGAACAGCAGGCCGCCGCCGCCCTGTCGCACCTGGACCCTCTGATCCTCTTTGTCCTCGATCCCACCGACCATTGCGGCTATCCCCTGGATCGGCAACTCCACCTGCGGGGTGATCTTAGGGCCGAGTTCCCGGACCGACCCTGGATCGAGGCCTGGGCCAAGAACGACCTGGCCACCGCTGACCAGCTTGCGACCCTCGAGCCGGTGGAGCCCGACGCCAGTGTGTTCCATGTCTCGGCCGAGACCGGGGTCGGTATCGAGGAGCTGAAGGGAATGGTGATCGAGCTACTGGATATCAGGCTCAGGGAACTGGCCGAGCAACAACTGGACGAAGGCCTGGAATAGGTGAACCCGGCGGTGCTGCGTGGGTTCCGACAGGTCCCGACAGGTCATGACGGATTCCGACAGATAGCCTTTTTTTCTTTTTTATGTTTTCCAGAAAAAATCAACAAATTCGTCATAGCGTCAAATAAAAACCATAAATTTTTATACATATGCCGTATCCTATAAATAACTAGGTGATATGGTGCGGACCGCCAGACAGTATATTTACGATTGTATGACGATTCTCTCCATTCTAAATATAAAGGAGGAGAACAATTGAATCAAGAATCACTTCCACCCAGATTGAAAGAAGCTTCTGTTATAACGACACTGATAGCGGTTTGTCTCGTCATTGTGCTTTATCTGGCAAATATCACACTTGCTGATACACCTGATGATGTTGACATTGGTGATGTCGAAACGGCACACCATTTATCAAGAAATGGTCATCATTCGTTGCAGCAGGTCTGGATCTGACTAATCTGACACCAGGATATATTTTGATGACCTTTGATAATGGCTCGGGCTCTCAGATCACCTATGGCGGGGATTCTCTGGATTTTGGCCATGATTTTTCAGCCGCCACCGACACTCCTGCAGGTTCGATCCCCGAGGACCCATATATGATCGGTATATGCGCGCTATATCCCAACCTATATGGTTTGCATATGCGTTGTATATGCTCGCTATATGCGCGGTATACCCTGGCCATATATCTGGTAGGTATCTAACAGATATCTGGCGTATGTCTGGTATATTGTACACGATCATGATGGACTCCCGGCCTGCGATCTCGGTGGATTGCCGTCGCCAGATCAGATCTTTTCCACCGGGGCATAACCGGACCCCAATGATTAAATAGAAAATCCGGCGTCCAAACGCGGGGATATTATGATGGATGCACGCTCCATCAGACCAGTGGAGATACTACTGGTCGAGGACGATCCAGGCGACGCGCGCCTGACCCGCAAGGCTCTGGAAACGAGCGAAGCTTTCCTAAATCTGAACGTGGTAGAGGACGGGGTCGAGGCCATGGCCTATCTCTATCATGAGGGTCGATATTTTTCCAGTCCCAGGCCCAATCTGATCCTGTTGAACCTGGACCTATCGGGCAAGGGGCAAACCGTACTGTGCAGGATCAAAGAGGACCCTGACCTGAGCCTGATCCCGGTGGTGGTCCTGACCGGGACCCAGGCCCAGGAGGAGCTCTACTGGTCCTATTTCCTCCATGCCAACAGCTTCATCACCAAGCCTGTGGACCATGACCGGCTTTTGCGGGTCATCAGATCCATCGATAACTTCTGGGACAGCGCCGCCCTGATATCCCTGGAGCAGACCAGGGAGCACTGGCAATGCCGACAGGATACCTGAACCGAACCGAACCGAACCGGCGCTTCGCCCAACGGGATATTACCACAGTATCGTTAAATGGGCAACCCTGACTGGGGATATGATCCATGTCCCCGGCAACTCCGACAGAACACCGTTTCGGGTTGGTTGTTAATATCAGGTCCAGGGTCTGCCTCGATCTGGCCCGCCAGGCCATCGATATCCTGACCCCTTATGGCATGACCCTTTGTCCCGGTACCGCCAGGGCCATGGGTTGGGAAGGCGCGACCACCGAGGTATCCGATATGAAGGTGGAGGCCATTGTCATCATCGGCGGTGACGGGACCCTGCTTCGGACCCTGTGCCATGCCAAAGCGCCCCTGTTCGCCATCAACGGCGGCGAGGTGGGCTTCCTGACCGAGGCGAATCCCGATGAGCTGGAGGAGGGTCTGGATAGGTTGTTGACGGGCGAATATTTCATCGAGGATGTTCAGAGGTTGACCCCCATCCTCAACGAGAGGGCGCTGGAGCCCGCGGCCAACGAGGTGGTCATTCACACCGCCCGGTTGGCCAAGATGCTTCACCTTGAGGTGGAGGTCGGGGATGAGCAGGCCGAACGGTTCAGGGTTGACGGTCTGATCCTGGCCACGCCCACAGGCTCCACTTCATATGCCATGTCCGCGGGCGGCCCCCTGTTGCACCCCGCGGTCCGGGGCGTGGTGGTGGTTCCCATCGCTCCTTTCAAGCTATCAGCGCGGCCACTGGTAGTGCCTTCCCATGTGGTCATCAAGGTCCGCCTGCTGGCCGACAAGCCGGCCGAGCTGGTCATCGACGGCCATGCCCAGTACACGATAGGTCAGGATGAGACCCTGAGGGTCGAGCTCACAGCCGAACCGGGACGACTGATCCGTTTCTCTTCCAGTTTCTACAATCGGCTAAGGTCCAAGCTCAACGCGTGAAGAACTTCGCTTTACATCACTTTCCGGTTCGTCGAACTCTCGATAGCCAAGGCTCGGGGCAACGCACATAGCGGAAGGGCAGGGGGTGTCGGCTCACTAGAGGGGGATGGGATGCACTCTAAAGACCAGTTCTACACACTCTACCCTCCCAATCATGATAATTGTGTTAACCATATATATCACTTTCCCTTTCATCATGGGAACCACATATATATCAAAAATGGATATCATTTATGATAAAAATAGAAAGGCCCAGGTTTTAATTTGTTCAATGCGGATACGTTTCCATCAAATTGTGATGAAATGGGCAGTATTATGGGAGATATCTCTTATCGGGCTTTCATTTTGCGACAGGGGGGGCAGGTGGGTATCCGGCTTAAAAGTGTCCCAAAATGTCTAAATCCTTAAAGGGGAGAAGATGCCCTTGGCGCGCCAATGGTCCTACCCGGCTTCGACGGACTTGGCCCCGAGACCCTGGGGCAGCTCATCGGGGTGGCCGCTGTGAGCGGCGCCCTGGCTCTTCTCGCTTACCGGGAGGCTATCCTGGACAAGGTCGGCTCGATCCTGGCTTTCGTTATCAACTTCGTTATCGGATACTTCGGTAACCTGACCTGGGTCGGACTCCTGTTACTCTTCGTACTGCTCTCCTTCGTGGCCACCAAGTTCAAGTACGCCCTGAAGAGGAAGCTCAAGGCCGCCGAGTCCCATGGGGGCACCCGGGGAGGCCTGAACGTGCTGGCCAACGGGCTGATACCGATGTTCATCGCCCTGATCTGGTGGGGTGGCGACGGCTGGCTCTCGCCCAAGGAGGCGACCCTGATGTATGTGGCCGCGGTCTCGGCCGCGGCCGCCGACACCCTGGCTTCGGAGATCGGGGTGCTGGACCCCAATGTCCGGTCGATCCTGCCTCCCTATCCCAGGGTGAAGGCCGGTGTCGACGGGGGTTGGAGCGCATTGGGGCAACTGGCCGCCCTGACCGCGGCATTGCTCGTTTCGGCCATGGCCATGGTGGTCTTCGACCTGACATATCAATTGGACTTCTCGTATCGCTTCCTGGCCCTGACCACGATCATGGGTTTCCTGGGTTGCCAGCTCGACTCCGTCCTGGGCGCCACCTTCGAGAAATGGGGTTGGCTGGGCAAGGGTGGTGTCAACTTCTGCGCCATCGGCGCCGCGTCCCTGGGGACCTTCTGGATCGTGGGGGTCACGGGTTGGTAACTCTCGTCATCCTCGATGGTTTCGGTCATGCCCCACCGGGTCCCGGGAACGCCATCCACCTGGCCGATACTCCTCACTGGGACCGTATCTGGAACGGGTGCCCCCATACCCTGCTGGAGGCTTGCGGCGAGGCAGTGGGACTGCCTGCGGGAGTGATGGGGAATTCCGAGGTGGGCCATCTCAATCTGGGCGCCGGCCGGGTGGTCTTCCAGCCCCTGGTGCTCATCAACCGCTCCATCTCCAATAGGGAGTTTGCCGCCAACCCGGTACTTTCGAAGGCCATGGAGGCTGGCCGGCCGAAGGGGCGTATCCACCTTATGGGCCTGGTATCCGACGGTGGTGTCCACTCCCATATGGATCATCTGCTGGCTCTGATCGAGATGGCGCGAGCCCATCAGGTAAGTCCCGTGGTCCACGCTTTCCTCGACGGTCGGGATACCCCTCCGCGCTCGGCCCTGCCATTCCTGGAGCGCCTCGAAGAGCCCCTGACCCTAGCCGACGGTCGGTTCGGTACCATCATGGGACGCTACTTTGCCATGGACCGGGACAAACGGTGGCACAGGGTCGAGAGGGCCTATCGGGCCCTGTTCGGCCAGGCCGGGTTTGTGGCCCCGACAGCCCCCAGGGCCCTGGAGGAGGCCTACCAACGGGGCGAGAACGACGAGTTCGTCCAGCCCACCCGGATCGGCCCTGCCGGTGGGGTATTGGAAGAGGGCGACCCCTGCGTGTTCTTCAACTTCCGTGCCGATCGGGCCCGGGAGCTGTCAGCGGCCCTGAGCCGGGATCGATTCTTGGCCTTCGACCGTCAGGGAAACCCCAGGATCGGATTGGCGACGATGATGGAGTATGACCCGGCGCTCGGCCTGCCTCATGCCTATTCCAAGGACCGACCGAGATACACACTGGGAGAGCTGGTGGCAAAGGCCGGCCAGCGGCAGTTCCGGTGCGCCGAGACCGAGAAGTACGCCCATGTGACCTACTTTTTCAATGGCGGGCGGGAGGAGCCGTTCCAGGGCGAGGAGCGGTCGTTGATACCAAGTCCCAGGGTGGCCACCTATGACCTGAAGCCGGAGATGTCGGCTCCCGGGGTGACCCGGGCCACGACCGAGGCCATCGATTCAGGCCGATTCGCACTGACGGTTGTGAACTTTGCCAATGCCGACATGGTGGGTCACACCGGCAAACTGAAGCCGGCCATCAGGGCTGTGGAGACGGTGGACGATTGCCTGGGCCATATCCTGAAGGCCGCCACCCGCCGCAACGAGCCCTGCCTGGTCACCTCTGACCACGGCAATTCCGATTGTGTCATCACACCCGAAGGGCGGCCCCACACCTACCACACCCTCAACCCCGTGCCCTGCGTGCTGTTGGCTCCCTGGGACCCGTGGCGCAAATACGGCCTGCGGCAGCCTGAGGCCCGGGCCGCCCGTCGCCCCAGCCACAGCCGCCGCCGGAGCCAGCCGCCCTGCCTGGCCGACGTGGCGCCCACCCTGCTGGAACTGTTGGGCCTGGAGCAACCCCAAGAGATGACGGGCCGGAGTTTGCTGGTGGGGTAAACCTGTTGAGCATCCCTCGGTTTCGCCGGGGCTGTACGAGAAAGCAAAAAAGCTTATAAAGGTATTTTGCATTTTCATACAGAATGCTTAAACTCACCCGCACCGAGATTAAAGCTCTACGCTCCGTTCACAAGGGGAATCAAACCCTATCGGCCCTGAGCTTAGACCTTGATAAAAGCGTACCCCGAGTCTCTTCAGTGACAACCGCGCTCGAAAGAAAGGGGTTTTTAGAAAAACGTCGAAGAGGCGCTTCGGTGGTCATTCTTTTTTCCAGCCGACAGTTCATGGAGAACCTGAAGAAGCTCTTTGTGAAAAATCTCCAGTTTGAAAAAATACTGGGTGGTTCCTCCCTCCCTCTTCTGACCACCCTGGCTATCCCCGAGATGGCCGCGAAGGGGCGACAGGGGAAGCTAAAAGATATGACCATTGAGCAAATAATACTTTTTAGTGGATTAAGCAGGGACACGGTCTATCGAACCATGGATAATCTGATTATGGCAGGAGGGGTTAATCGAATTGGGAAGTGTTATCGGATATCTAATGGAATACCGGAGTTGGAGGAGTTTATCGAACAATTTGCTTACAATTTTGCTTCAGGTGTGGTTAATGAAATAACCAGTGAGTTCGAAAGTATAAATGATAATAAGTTGAAGCCTATTCAGACAACAATCCGTTTTGTTGCCGGCGGTGAAATTATTTTTTCGATTCCTTATGGGTTTGAAGTAAAAATGACCCACCCTATAATTCCTACCGGACTAACGGCTTTCATTCAAGATGGGTTAATTTTTCACACCTCGGTGAATTACTATCATTATTCAATTGGTCAACGCAATCTCAGAAAAGAAGATTTCGCATTGGACCATCTGCTCGTTGATCCAACCAGTGTCCGTAACGTTTCATATGTTATGCTTTATCTATTAAAAAATAAAAGGGAAATCGATTGGGATTATTTAATTGCTATCGGGTCACTCTTCGGACTCCAAGAGATGGTTATAAATATCGTAGATTATCTTATAAAATTGCCATTACATGAGGTAGAATACGCCTGGCCGATTCCAAAAATAAAAGAGTTTATAGAGCTTTGTGACCTTTACGGGGTGAGATATTGACCGGCGATGGAAGGAAATACTTCGCTGTAGATGTGATCGAGGAGACTCTCAAAGCGCTCGGTGATAGGTTGACAGAGCCTGTAAATGCCGTGCTTATTGGAGGTGGCGCCATGAGCTTCAAGCATGATAAGGAAGCCACCAAAGATGTTGACATGGTTGTTTGTACAAGAAAGGAATTTCAAACTATAGTCTGGGCTGCCGGAGAAATCGGCTTTCATGATAGATCGAATCGATTCCCGGAATATAAGAACCTTAACGCCCTAATTCTGGTCAATGAGGAAGAATTTCAAATCGATTTGTTTCAAGGAACCATATGCAGAAGATTCACAATACATGACGGCATTATTAAGCGTTCAGAACACCTGCGACAATTTGGATTGTTGAATATTAACCTTCTTTCAGACGAGGATCTATTTCTGTCCAAATCAGTGACCGAGCGGGAACTGGATCTGGCTGATATGTATGTGCTATATTTGAAAGGACTGGATCATGATAGAATCATGAAGGAAATGGAGATTCAAAACACTCTTTCGGAAACAATATGGGAAGCGTTTCTATACCAGAAATTGTTTGAGTTGGAGAAGCATTTCAATATAATTGTGCCTTGGAAGGAGGAAGTCGAGGCCGTTGCCATTCAAAAGATGGAACAGCTTATTTCCAATAATGGTAATAATAATAGAGCTGTAAGTGGAGAGAAAAAATGACTCTGGGTTCACGAATCAGACACATGCATGCCGAAGGCGATGTCGATGGACTTACCAGCGTACTAGAGGGCCGTTTCGGGAGGGTAAACGACCATATGTTAATGGTGACCATCAAGGCTCTGGGTAAGGTAAGGCAAGAGAAAGGTGTGCAGCCTTTGCTACGAATTCTCCTGGATAAGGAGGGTTTGGTCCACTCGGCGCAGGTTAGGGTCGTCGCCGGGCGAACACTGACAGCCCTAGCCCGCAAAGGCGTGGGCTTGAAAGCCCTTGGGCAAACCGGGGATTTGGAGGCCTTGAGTCTTCTGCTGAGGGTGATTGGAGAGCCAAGTTGGAGAGCCGTATTTCAGGATGAAGTTGTAGAACCAGGGTCGCTTGAAAGTACAACTTGGAGGATTCGCAGCCGGGCGGCTGACGCCATCACCGAGCTGGCTGAGGAGCTAAAAGAAAATCCGGCACAATACCACGAGTTGAGTCAACAAGCGGCGCTGCCATTGATCAAGGCAACGATCAAATACCAAAAAGAATCGAAAAAAATAGATTCGGCGTCAGCTCAAGCCGAGGTCAATGACCAAATTGCCTTCCGGAAGGCTCTGGGCAACCTGGAACCAACGGCAGTCATGGCAGTGTATAATTCTACCTTGTTGAAGAAAAAGCTGAGTTTACGCCTGTATGCCGCCAAGGCGATGGGCAAGCTGGATATGGCTTGGTTAGCAAAAGTCAAACCGGAACAGATCATGGAGGCCGAACGCCGGTTGTTGGCTGTGGCCAAGCTAGAGGGCGAAGGAAAGGATATGCGGTGGGCTGTCCTAAAAGCCCTCAAGAGGCTTAATGACTACGAAAAAAGGTGACCGGGCAGCCTTCTTTCCTTGGACGGTCTCTTGAACTTTAAAGGGCAGATCGGCCAGGTTCATGCCCGAGAGGGCCTGACCAAAGCCGGACCCTGGGCTGCCATGTCCACCACCGAACCGACCAGATCCGAGGGGCCGGAGCCGAACACCACATGAAACAAAGAACCCGTTGGGTATTGGGCGGATCATCCCTGGGGCGCGCCACCGCGTATCGGTACCTGGGGCAGGTGGATGGAGAATGTTGAACCCGAGTGTTTCTTGGAATGGATCTGGATACATCCGCCATGGGTCTTGACGATACGCTTGGAGATGGTCAATCCCAGTCCGTTGGCCTCATCCTTGGTGGTGTAGAAGGGATCGAATATCCGGTCCAGCTCTCTACGTGTCAGGCCGATCCCGTCGTCGCTTATCTCCACAACGACCCAATCCTGTTCCTCCCGGGTCGATACCTTGATCGTGCCCATCCGGTCCACGGCCTCGGCCGCGTTCAACAGCAGGTTCATCAGCACCTGGCCGATCTGTTCCCGGTCACACTTCACGGTGGAGAGCTTCCCGGGTTCGAAGAGCACCGTGGCCTTCTGTCGTAGCTGGCTCTCCAGTAGCTGAAGGCTATCCCCGACTTCTTTGTTCAGGTCGACAGACACGATCTCCAGGGGCAGGCTGCCCGGGTCCGGCTCCTGTTTTCCGGTATCCGAGATCATTTCGGACTCTTCAATATCCCGGCCAAGGTCCATGTCGGGAGGCGTCGGAGCCGGGCCGACAGGTTCGTCGGCAATCGGTTCGAGCCCGGGGATGAGGTCAAGATCGAACGACTCGGGCGCTTCCATCTTATGGTCCGGATCCTCCCGGCCGGCCAGGAGCTGGGAACGCAGGCGTTTGAGAGAGGCCATGACCTTCTCGAGGTCGGGGGTCAGTTCCACCCGTTGGGCCAGAAGTTCGTACTGTCCCATCAACTCCTGAACCATGGCCAGGTACTCATCGTAGCGTTCGTGATCCCATGTGGTGAAGTTCTCGGGATTGTTTATGTCCCAGGCGATGGAGGTAACCAGACGCCCCAGCTCCGCCATCTGCTCGCTGTTGGCCAGGACCTCCCGGTGGACCGAGAGCCGCTCTTCCAGCTTGTGGGCGACATGCTCTATCCGTTCCTCGGCCCGGGCGGCGGGTGTCTCGCAAGGTCGGCTGACCGAGCGGATGATCCGTTCCGGGCCTTCCTCGACCATCTCGGCGGCCTGCCAGAGATCGACCTGCTCGCCATCCTTGGTACGGGCCTTGACCGGAGTCCCCACGGCCTGACCCTGCTGGAGATGGTCTATGGTCTGCTGGGTCAGGGCCATCAGGTCGTCGATGGGGCGACCGATCAGTTCGACCCTGGTGAAACCCAGCATATCCTGGGCGGCCAGGTTGACATCGGTGATCAGGCCACTCTCATCGGCCAGCAGAATGCAATCCGCGCTGTCCGTGAAGACCTTGTTGAAGCGAACCTCGAACTCCTGCAGGGCGCTAGTGAGCCGCTCCTGTTCGGTGAGGTCCTGCAGTGTGCCTTCGATGGCCACGGCTCTGCCGGTCGGGTCCCTGACCAGGCGGGCGGACAGATTGACCGTCACCGGCTCTCCGTCACGATCGCTCAGCCGGACCCGCTCATCGGTGATATCGCCCTCCTGTTTGATATGGGATACGAAGGACCGGTTCCGTTCAGATGAGAAGAAGGGTATCTCGTGTCTGTTGGCCAGAAGCTCGTTCACATCGGCGTACCCCAGCAACTGGGCCAGGGCCGGGTTGGCAAACAGGAGGTGGGTGTCGGTATCGGAGCGAAAGTAGGCCTCGCGCATATTCTCCAGAAAACCCTGGTAGGGTTCCCGGGAGATCGCCAGTCGGTCAGTGGAAAGCTCCCTGTCCAGGGCAGTGGATAGCTGGGGCACCAGTTGTCTGATCAGTTCGGTCTGATCCATGGTGAAGCCCTTGACGGCCATGGAGCCCAACATGACCGCTCCGATGATCTCATCCTGAAAGGTCAGGGGCAGGACCATGAGCTGGCGAAGTCCTTCCAGGTAGAGCTGCTTCTCAAGGGGATGGCCTCCCCGGGGGTGTATCTTCTTGAGCCTGGGCTTGCCTTTGGAAACCGTCCGGGTCAACCAGTGGCTGAACTCGATGTCAGAGCCCGCCTTGATGCGACTGTTGGTGTATGAAGCGTTACAGGTGAAGAGTCGGGCCTGCCGTTCATTGGGCCTGAGTGACAGCAAACCCATCCACTGGACCGAGGACACCTTGTGCAACTCCCGGTGCAGGGTTCCGAAACGATCCTCCCAGGGCCCGGGCCCGGTCAGGATATGGTTGATGCGGTTGATGACATCCTGATCCGATCCCCCGTCGTGGGGCTCGTTATCCTTCTTCAAGGCCGCCACCACCCGGAAACCACTGTCATCTCGCATGAGTGATATGGTGGCCTCCATCGGTAACTGGTATCCTTGCTCGTGTCTGACGCTGACCCGGGTCGCTCCGACCTCTCCCTCACGCCCCGAGGCCACAGCCTCTTGGAGTCGGGCCAGGGAGATCGGGCCCAACCCTCCTATGAGCAGTGAGTTCAGGTGGTGTCCCAGTACCTGCTGACGTTTGTAGCCCAGAAAGGTCTCGGCGGCCGAATTGAAGACCACCAGCCTGAGCTGACTGTCCACAGCCAATACGGGATCGGGAGTGGACTCTGCCTGCAGGTGAAAATCACCTGGAATTTGGGTAACCATGCCAGCTTTATCTCGGTAGCCATCTTATTTAAACTTTTTAGCACCCTCGTCAGCCGTTCTCCACAACCGCTCTATGAAATCCACCTTCCATCGCGCTTCGGGCAGGGAGTTCCGGGACCAGTTCCGGGCCGGGGTCGAGCCAGGGCCGGTCCGCCATTCCAATCCCGGGTAATCGATATCCTCCAGGGTGAGTCCCCGGGCCGGAGCCGCGCCCCAACCCCGGTCGGGATCCGGTCGAGCCAGGGCCTCGGCCACCGCCGTCCGGGTCAGCCGTCCCTGGCCCACGGCGGCCAGCGCCCAGGTCAGTTGTCGCACCATGCGCCAGCGGAATCTGGGGGCGGTGAATCGCAGCGCCAACCAGGAGCCCGTCTCGGTGACCTCCACCCTGGACAGCTCCAGGCGGGTATCCTGGCCATCGGGTCGGCAAAAGGACCCGAAATCGTGGACCCCTTCCAGCAACCGGCCGGTCCCGGCCACCTTATTTGCATCGATACCCTCGTTCAGCAGGAGATAGCGATAGGTACGGGACCGGGCGTGGCGGGGGTTGAACTCATCCAAGGCCAGGGACCAGCCGGTGATCCAGAGAGGCTGCTCCCTGTCGATCAATATCTCACTGGCCTTACCGAGTACCGCTTCGGGCCGTCTTCCGGTCTCTCCCAGCGGCCAGTTCAGGGAGACCGCGTTGGCCAGGGCCGAGACATCCCGGTCGGTACGGGAGCCGGACCGGTATCCCAGGGTCCGGGGGAGCTTATCCACGGAAGCGACGATATCGGCGCTCTGTAGCAGGGCGTTCAACAGCTCCCTTTCAACGGTCCTTTGTCCCGGCTGCCGGGCGAAACCCTGGAACCCGGGTCCCCAGTAGGCCAGCCGCAGGGCCAGCCGGGGTATGTTCAAGCCCCCTTGATCAATCGATCCAGGGCCGTGAGGGGGTCGAGCTCCCGTTGCTGGACCGAGGCCGTCAGACCTTCCAGGGTCCCCTCATCGAGGCGGTGCAGCAGCCCGAGGAGGAGTCTCTGACGGGCCATTCCCAGTAGCTCGTTGCGCAGATGCTCCTTCTCCCGACGGTCCAGATCACCTGACTCCCTCATCCGGACCCTGTGTTCCAGAATGGAATCCCTTGTCTCGGGCAGACCCTGGCCGGTGATGGCCACCGTGGGCAGGATGGGTGGGGTCCACTCACCGTGGCGGGGATCGTCAGCCAGCTCGAGCAATTGCTTCAGTTCCCGCTCCAGTCTTTCGACACCGGGCCGGTCGGCCTTGTTGATGACGAAGATGTCGGCGATCTCCAGGATACCGGCCTTGAGGGCCTGGATCTCATCGCCCAGGCCGGGAACCATGACCACCAGTACCGTGTGAGCCACCTCCACGACCTCCACCTCGGCCTGGCCGGCGCCCACGGTCTCGATCAGGATGATGTCACAGCCCATGGCGTCCAGCACCCTGGCGGCGTTGCGGGTGGCGACCGCCAGCCCCCCCAGGTGGCCCCGGGTGGACATCGAGCGGATGAAGGTACCCGAGCCGGCTGCCCGGGTCATACGAAGCCGATCTCCCAGCAGGGCGCCCCCGGTGAATGGGGAAGATGGATCGACCGCCAGAATGGCCACCTTCGACCCCCGGTCGTTCAACTGCTGGGCCAGCCCCTCCACAAGTGTCGACTTGCCGGCGCCGGGAGGTCCGGTTATCCCCACCAGCCAGGCCCGGCCGGTATGGGGCCAGAGCAGGCGCAGGGCCGCGGCACCCACCGGGGTGGAATCCTCCATATGGGAGATGAGCCTGGCCGCCGCCCGTTTCTCCCCTCCAAGAAGACGGTCGACCAGCTCTCCGGCCCGCCGGTCAGTGTCGCCCGGATCACCCGGATCGCTCATATCGGTCTTGACGGCCATCGCGCCCGCTCCATCAAGGTGCCGGTCACTCCCGGGCCTTGACATTGGCCCGGATGTATTCGATGATGTCCACCGTTGAGGTGCCAGGTCCGAAGACGGCGTCGATGCCCAGCTCCTTGGCGGTCGGGATGTCATCTTCGGGGATGATGCCCCCGGCCACGACCAGGAGGTCGTCCAGCGCCCCGACCTCCTTCAGTTTCTCCATCACGCGCGGGAAGATGGCTGTATGGGCTCCGGACAGGATGGAGAGGCCGATGACATCCACGTCCTCCTGCAACGCCGCCTCGGCGATGGATTCGGGGGTCTGGCGCAGGCCGGTGTAGATGACCTCCATGCCGGCGTCCCGCAGGGCCCTGGCGACCACCTTGGCTCCCCGATCATGGCCATCCAGTCCCGGCTTGGCCACCAGAACCCGGATGGGGCGACGATCCGGATCGGTGGCCACCGGGTCCGCCGGCGCCTCGGAGCTGCCGGTATGGGCTTCGGTGGGTAGCTTGGCATGGTCTGGGCCGTGGCCGCAATGTTGGGTGGGCATGGAATGACCTCGATAGGTATCGGTCAAATAAATGGTCAAGTTATAAAGGATTTGAGGGGCGAGGGGCGAGGGGCGGGCAGGTGAGGGGTGTAGGGTAGGACAAGGGCGATCACCGGTAGGTGGTGGTTAGAGTCCCGCAATTGGGACAGTTGACGTTCAGGGGATAGCCAGGGTCCCTGAACGGGATCTGGAACCGGCAACCGGGGCAGATGACGGTTCCGCTGGCGGCTGTGTATCGATGGTCGGTGGGTGATCCGGGCCAGGGAGGCGAGGGCGGCAAGGGTGGCGGCGGCTGTGACGGATACGGGGAGCCTGAAGGATGGGAAGGATGAGTGGGCGGAGGATACCAGCCAGGCGCCGGGCCTTGAACCTCGTAATATCGCGCCCTGTATCCGCCATAGGCCAGGGTCCTCAGGCCATTGGACGGCACGATGGCCAGACCGGCCAGTATGGGGATGACGAACATGGTCAGGTACCAGGACAAAGAGGGATGCCAACTGGCTGTTCGGTCATCACCATACCTGTTCTCTCGGGCGCTCCCGTAGAAGGAGCGATTTCCACCCATCGACTCGTAGAACCCCTCTGAGTCGTCATCCTCGTTGCTCTCGTCCAGGGCCTCGGGCCAGGTGGTGGCGAACATCAACCCGCCAAGAAAAGAGAACCCCAGGCAGGTCACTGCAAGGACCATGAGCAGGATCCCCACGTTCTTCTGATGCCGGATGAAAATGGAAACGATGGCCAGGATCAGGACGAGATAGGCCAGGACCTTCATGCGGAACATCACCGAATCGCATTCCTCGAAGAGGTCGCGCAGCTCGGGGTCATCGTAATCATAGCTTTCCTTTTCTCTGTCCACTTCCCCATCATATTCGCTTCTATACTCGACGTCGATCTTGCTGAACTTGAAGGAAACGGTAGTTCTCTCCTCATCGCCCCACTCATCATCCTCGGAGTTCATCTCCACGGTGTACCAGTTACCCACGATGGCCAGGATCTGGCAGACCAGGATGATGATGGTCAGGGTTATTATCAGCAGGCTTGCCCTGGGTAGTGCGAACGGGGCCTGCGGGGCGGGCCATGGTGGCTGGGTCTCGGGCTTCGGATAGTAGGGGGGTCCGCTTATACTGTCACCGTCAGTGGATTCTGGCAGTTGACACATTGGACGGTCTGGGGAACGCCGGTGCTGTAGACCGACAACTGGAACTGGCAATGGGGGCACTGGATGGCCGCGGTCGCCCCCGACGTCTGCTGAGGCGCCGCCTGCTGGGGCGGAACCTGGGGTGTTGGTTGGGGAGCCGGAGTTGTGGGCACAGCGCCCCATCCGTCATCTGCGGGTTGGCTGACATCATCGGTCAAGCCCTTCTGTGAGAGCCTGAGTTCCTTGGCCTTCCAGAACATGACACCACCAAGGATCGGCAATCCGATGGTGGTGAAGAACCAGGCCCATGAAGGTCGCCAGTTGATGTCGCCCTTTCTGGTATCCCACTCATCGTCACTATCGTCAACTTCTCCGCTGCCAAAGAATGATTTGTCACCGCCCCATTCATCGTAGGTCCCCTTGCCTTTGTCATCTCCCGAGGGGTCGTCTAGGGCCCCGGGCCACAGGATCGCGAATATCATGCCCGCGGTCAGACCCAGAGCCAGGACTCCGATGGCCAGACCCATGATGGCCTTGCCCACCGTATCCCGGTCAAGGAGTACCAGTGAGCCGATACACAGGGCCAAAAGAACCAGGGCCACAATGAGGTTGACGATGGTCAGGACCTTCATGACGAGCATTTGGTTCTTGATGCGCTTGATATCATCCTGGTCCTCCTCGTCGCCGGAACCATAGGTCATGGAGAACTTGGTGTGGGTCTCGTTACCACCCTCGTCCCTGTCACTCACTATCATGATACCACCCAGTTTGAAGTGGCTGGTCGATCTCTCTTCGTATTTACCGTCGTAATCCTCACCATCGATATCGCTTACCACCGCATACCAGGACATGGTCAGTGTGAGAACAAGGAGCAGAACGGTAGCGCCGGCCAATACGATCAGCAGTGCGCTTTCCCTGGCAAAGGGCCTGGTGGCCCAGGTGGAGCCGGGTTGGGGATTCGTCTGAACAGGCGCGAGGGCATTCACCGCAGGAGATACCGCCCCGTAGGGTTGTCCGTCACCACTATACATAGACGACCAGTTGTCCCTGATTATTTAATTCTAATCCCTTTGCCCTTTGGCCCTTTGGCAGACATCCTGGGATCAGTGGCGATTATCAATCATCCATGATCGATCTTAGTCTTTTATCACGAAATATGCGCTATGCTGACTGAAATTAAGTTTGAAAAAAGAAGGCTGCAATGTCCTTTGTCCATATCCCAACCATATCGTCCCGGATCTACCGGTGCTGTTTTTCATGAACATTCCGGTCTGATCCTCATCCGATGTCAGGTTCACGAAGGCCCTGGGCCATTTTTCGGAATCGAGGAAGGGATATGGGATAAGTTAAAGAATCTGCTTAAAATTGATGGTCGAACCTGAAGCTCTCTACAGATAGATGGAATTCAGTATGGACTGAGACTTTTATACCTGACGATTCTTAGCCTGACGCCTTACAGGCTAACATACGGAGTGGGGTACTCTGAAGTTACTAGTCGTGGACGACAATGCGCTCCTGCGGGAGCAGATGGCCAAGTATCTCAGGCGTAAGGGCTACGAGGTCGTCACAGTTGAGAGCGTTGAGAAGGCCCTCAAAGCTCTAGAGCGCGGTTTCGATGTCTGTATCACCGATTACAAGATGACGGGAATGAACGGTCTGGACCTGATCTCGGCCATCGAGTCCGATTTTTCCAGGACCAAGGTGATGTTGATGACCGGCTCAAGCACCATCCAACTGACGACCAAGGCCCTCAACCGGGGAGCCTACGAGGTCTTCATGAAACCATTCCAGATGGATCGGGTGATCAAGGCCCTGGGTCAGATCGAAGAGGGCCTTTCGGGCAACCCGACAGTGGCCTAGATCGACAGGGTAGAACCTGCCCGCCGACCTGGAATTACCCCGGCGGTGACCCAAAGAAGGCCCCGGAACCGGGTAAAAAGGTTATATCGGGCCATGGATTGACCGTTCATGCGCCAAACATGGACCCGACGATCGTTCAATGGAGCGTTCGAAACCGGGAGCGGGACCGGAACCAGGACCGAAACCGGAACCAGGACCGAAACCGGGAGCTGAGCATATGCCGTTCATCATAATCATCGATGGTCCCAACTTCATCAACAGCCTAACCAGGCATGGCAAGGATCCCGACTACATCAAGAACTTCCATTTCCCGACCTTTCGCAGGACCATTCAGGCCATGCTCAAGGAACTTGACCTCTCCTATCGAACATTCAAGGGAACCGAGTTCGTCTGTTCCAACAAGAAGCAACTGGGTCCCTTTGTGGGAAGCAAGCGGACCCGGTTCATCAAGAAGCTCAAGCGAGAGCAGGGCATATCGATAACCGAGGTGAGCCTCTCGGCCCGGAACGCGGGATCCGAGAAGGGGGTGGACACAACGGTCATCGTCAAGATCTTCGAGGCGGCCCTGAACCTGGGTCACAAGTGCGAGATAATCCTGGTGGCCTCGGACAGGGACTACATACCCCCTTGCCAGATCCTGCGCCGACGGGGTTTCCATGTCATCAATGTCGCCTACGACGACGCCCACCACTCCGACGACCAGATAAACGAATCCTTCATGTTCCTGAACCTACAGGAGATCATCAAGCGGATGGACAAGGCGGATAGAGAACAGGCCCTGGAAAAGGACAAAACCGGGCAATGACCCGTTCCGGTATCCCAGCCGGGACGATAAGGGCCGCTCCAGGGCAATGGGTTAAATACGGGTTCCAACAGATATTCGATATCAAAAGGATGGCCTGACAGATATGGGGAACGACAAGGAAGCTGGTAACAATAACGGTAATGGTAACGATAATGGAAACGGTAATACCAGGGGTCTTGCAGCGCCCGCAGCAGTTCTGACTGAGCATCTCGATCGCC
>CAYSUX010000021.1:0-19917 GCA_964434315.1 uncultured archaeon | reverse complement strand
GAACCAGCTCAGGGAGGTATCTGTTACAATGGCCCCATCTTCCGGGCTCAGCAACCGAACCGTCGGGGCCTTGTTGATAGCGACATCTTCTTCTACCATCGTGAACGAGCGGATGGCCGAGGTGGCCTCCAGTTCACCATCACTGACCGTGACCTGCCAGAAATGGTCGGTCCCGGCCTCGAGGTCGTTCAGGATGTGCCGGGTCTGGGAGATACCGGTCAGTTGTTCCTTGGTCCCCTGTTGACCCTGGGCCCACCAGTCCAGGGTGTATTCCAGGTCCGCGTCCTCGGGATCATGGCCGAACCATATGAGTTCCACCGGTCCTTCCACCTCGGCGCCATGGTCAGGGGCCAGCAGATCGATCCGGGGGGCCTTGTTCCCGGTTGTCGGGGCATTGGTGTCGGTTTCGGCCCCGTCCTCGACGGCCAGGACCAGGACATAGCCGCTGGCCAGGCCCAGGAGCAGGGTAACGCTCAGAACCAGGAGTTGTTGGGATGTGACGGTCATATAGCTTCACCAGGGTACATTCTCCACATGGGATACCATTCTGCTAGACCTGGCTTAAAATACCCCTATCGGTAGAATCTTACTCCCTTATTTTTATACGATGAACGACGATGCCGATATATGGGGACCACACAAGGTCAGACAGAGCCTCTCCCGGACTCACCTCTGGACCCCTTGCAGGGCATCCTGAACCTGGTCGATACCGCCAGCCGGAGGCTTCCTCGGTTGCGGCTGCAGGCCTTCATTCTACTGGTGGTGACGCTCTTTAGCTGGGGTCTGGCCCTGGCGGTGGGACTCGGGCTGGCCCTGGGGCACTATCCCTTACTGGGGGCGGTTGTCGGTATCCTGGCCGTTGTGGGTACTGTCTCGGCAGGCCTGTTGCTCTCCCACCACAGTTTTCTGAGCCGGCTGGAGCTTGAGTATTCCCTTATCGAAAAGCTGGAGCGCATCGATCCCATACCCCGTTTCCCGGAGGGTGATACTCTCGAAGAGCGATATTTAAAGCATCTGAGCAGTGAGGGCCACCATCTTACAGTCCTGCCCGCCAAGGCCCCCTTCGAACAGATCTGGACCAGACCCAGCGGCCGTTTCTGGCGCAGCCTGGGCTTCGGCTCCTCCGGAATGGCCGTCACCCTCACCACCTTCCAGGGCCAACCACTGCCTGACCAGATCATCGAGATCGAGCGACAGACCCACAGGCTGCAGGATGGGCTGATGATGCCGCTGGTCTCGGTGGTCCTCTGGAAGGGGGAGCTGGATGAGCTGCTTTCCAGGCCCCTGAACCGGCTATCCTCCGCCCGCAAGCATCGGGGTCACCTGCTCCCCTGTGAGGTGCAACTGGCAGTGGAACTGCCGGACGGCACCTATGAGCTGGTGCCCAGGCTACCTCAGGCTCTCGCCCGCTAGAGGTTGGTCATGGTCGGGCCCTACAAGGATTTCCGGCTCTACGGTTGTATCATGTTGAACTACCTGATATTGAACCTGGGGGCGGGGTTGGAGCCCGAACGATTGAGTCCGGAGCTGTTGGCTCAAAGGCTGGAAGAACAGCCTGGGACCTCCAAGGGAGCCCTGCGTCAGGAGATACGTTCCAACAACACCATGACCCACAAGGTCCTGGACTATCTTGAGACCCAGGGTTTCATCACCCTGACGAGGGAACCCGAAGGGTACAATATCAGGGTCACACTGCAGGGGATCCGGCATGCCCGCAGGTACAATCGATTCTATCTGGAGCTGTACAGCCGTCAGATCGAGGACCACTACCGATACCGGGGGTCGCCGGCCTGGGTCCGAGCCGGTGAAGATTGAGAGGGATGGCCCTGGACACTGCGAGAGCCCTGCCTCGCCTACGGGTTCCAGGTCGAGGAACCCGACCAGGACCAGGGTTCAAGTTGCGGGTCTATTTGCGGCCACGGGCCATCTTGGAGCGAGAGATGTCTCCGTCCGTGTCCACGAAGTAGAGGAATCCCGGTTCCCTGACGATCCCAGCCAGTTTTACGACCTCGGCACCGGCACCGCCGGCCCGCTTGCCGCCTCGGGCCATGGGGGTCCTTGCGGCGTGGCCTTGTTTGTCTACGAAATATAGGAATCCGGGCTCCTTTTTTATGCTTAATGTTTTGACCTTTTCGGCCATCAGAGTCACCGAGGTTCGATTTAGCTCTTGGTATTTAAATCTATGGTTTATTATCGACGATGGAAACCGGGTTTTCCCATCCAAACTGGCTTTTCGTCGATAACTATGACTTTGGAGTGGAAACCAAGGTTGATTGGAAATGGACTTTTCAAGGCCGTTTTCAAGGATCGAAAAATATATTTTTCGAATATCAATAAATATCTTTTGCCACCTTTGTCAGGACCCGACATCCGTTCCTGGTCACAACCACGTCATCCTCTATCCGGACGCCGCCCTTGCCGGGCTGGTAAATGCCCGGTTCGATGGTGATGGTGACAGCCTCCTTCAACAGCTCCGGCTTGTCATAGGTCACCGAGGGCATCTCGTGGACCTCGAGTCCCAGACCATGACCGGTGCCGTGAACGAATTCGCGACCATAGCCCCTTTCGTTGAGCAGGTCCCGGCAGGCTCCGTCCACGACCTTGCAGGTAACACCCGACCTGACACTATCGATGCCGGCCCGGTTCGCCTCCAGTACCAGATCGTAGATATCGACCCATTCCCTGGCCGGTTCGCCTCCGGCGAAGTAGGTACGCGTGATGTCCGAGCAGTAACCGTCCACATAGGCCCCGAAATCGCATATCACCGGCTCTTGGGCCCTGATCTTGCGGGTCGTGTTGGAGTGATGGGAGTGGGCCGCGTTGGGACCCGAGGCCACGATGGTCTCGAAGGAGTTGATCTGGACCCCTGGTTGTTCTCGCAGATGGAAGTCCAGTCGGTTGGCCACCTGCAGCTCGGTCAGACCGACACCCTCCTGCTCGATCAGGGCTCTGAGGTAGCGGGCGCTGGAGTTAGTGGCCCTGACCGCCCGTTCCATCCGTTTCAGCTCGGCCGGTTCCTTGGCCTGTCTCAGCTCGTTGACGCCAGTGTGAGAGACCACCTTGACCCCCTTGAGCCGGGGGGTGAGCTTCCTGTCGCTCAGGACCCGGCTGGGTGCCAGCTCCTTCAGATAGCGTCGTAACAGGGCTTCCGGTACCTTGGCCGGGGCCTCCAGGGCGGGATAGGGGGAGAAGACCCGGATATCCTGGATGGGGCACTCCTGTCGCGAGCGGTGCTCTTCCAACGACGAGGTGATGGCCATGGGCTCTCCCTTGGCCGGGATCGCCACATAGGAGAGGGTGGCAGCCGGGGCGATGCTGCCGGACAGGTAGCGGGTGTTGGCCTGGTTGGAGCAGACGAAGACCTGGGCCTTCTCTTTCTTTAACAGGCGTACAACCTTCTCATGGCGGGATGCGTAGTCTAGGAATCTCATGATGTCACCTGGTCTTACGGGTCATACGGGTCTTGCCGGTCTTGGGAAACATGGTCTGGAGCATGAAATAGGCCGGAATGCCATTGCCCAGGATCAGGAGCGCGGATACCTTGAGATATCCCTTTATGGCGAAAAGCAGGGCCACGGCAAAGGGGGCTATTAGCAGGAACATGATGTAACCGGGCATCAGGGTCTGCCCCAGCTTGCCATCCATCTTGCTGGTGTGCCTGTGGGCGGGGCTCATCAGGAACCTCCCCCGAATGATTCGAAGTTACCGGCGCCCAGGTCGGGCAGGGGGCTAATGTCTCCCAGTATCCAGAAAGCGATGAGGACGAGGGCCGGGGCGACCTGCATCAGCATGTCATCGTCCAGTTGTTTGAAGGTGAACTGCTCGGCCCAGACCGCGGC
The DNA here is from genome assembly GCA_964434315.1 of uncultured archaeon. Lineage (GTDB taxonomy): Archaea > Thermoplasmatota > Poseidoniia > MGIII > CAYLMJ01 > CAYLMJ01. The sequence continues at coordinate 16,078 of CAYSUX010000021.1, read as the reverse complement.
GGCGGCCGCTATCAGGGCATAGTACCAGTTGATGTCAAAGACCACCAGAATGAAGGTGGCGGCCACCACCCCGACGAGCATGGCCGTGCTCTTGTCCCTGGCATGCTTTAGCTCCCCGATCAATGGGTCTCCCATGGCTGCCAGAACGATACAGCCGGCCACGAGGGCTTCCGGTATGCCCAGCCATTCAGAGGCCAGGATCAGGCCCACGGCCGTGATATTGAACCACATATAGGACGATAGCCGCCCCTTCTCGTAATCCCTAAGGCCCATGAATGTAGCCCCCTTCTTCAGCCGGAACAGTTCGATGGTCAAAGGGATCATCAGCACCAGCAACAGCAACAGCCAGCGGTCCAGTATGCCTGCTATCCTGTGGGGCAGCAGGAAATAGACGATTATCGCGGCGGCGGCGGTGTGGTTCAATCGCCGGAACCAGTGGGGATCGGGGTTCGAGAGCTTCATGGGTATCGTCGGCCTTCTAGATGGTGAAGAGCCAGACCTCCGGTTCGGTGGGCAGGTCCTCCTTCTCGAAGACGATCTCGCTGCCCATCTTCTCCACCGGTCCGGTGGCCAGGTCCAGGAACGGGTCGACCGTATCGAGATTGAAGGTCAGGCTACCATACTTGTAATGCATGGGCACGACGACCTTGGGTTGCAGGGTCTCGACCACATGCCAGGCCTCCTTCGCGTCCAGGGTGAAGGTGCCGCCCACGGGTACGAAGAGCACGTCGCTGGGCAGGAAACGACGTTTCAGGTTCAGGTCGATCTGATGGCCCAGGTCACCGGTGAAGGTGAAACAGATATCGTCGATCTCGAACTGGTATATCGTGATGGGGCCTCGCTTGGCGCCTTCGCAATCGTCATGGAAGGCCGGGATGCCCCTGATGGTCTGCCCCTTGTAGGTCAGGCGCCCCGGCCCGGTGATGACCCGGGTGGAGAGATGCTTGACGACCCTGGCGGCGTTGTGGTCGAAATGGTCGTGACTGATAAGCACCAGATCGGCGGTCACCACCGGAGGCGGAAGTCCGATGGAACGCCCGTCATGGGGGTCGGTGACCGTCACAAAATCATCGCGGAACTCGAAACAGGTATGGCCGTGCCAGCGCAGTTGCACCATGGTCCCGGTCAGCCATACCATGAGGCGGGTTTAAGGATAGCGCCGACCTCCAATCAATTGTTCACAAATGGAAGCTGCCGGAGCGAACTCCGGTTGTTGGCTCAGACCCTTCGGATGGATGAGACCTCATAGGAATGGCGGATGAAAGTGACCTCGATGTCCTCCCCTGTATCCAGAACACCGAAATCACCGCTGTTAACGGTGACAGTGACATCCACCTCCCATGTATCCATGGCCCTGATAACCAGTAGCTTATCCCAGAGATCGGCTTCTTTGCGGGCTTTGAGTTTCTCCCCTTCCCAGGCGAAATCGTTATCGAATTTAACGTCCAGGACGATATCCGGGTCGGCGTTGCAATCTGTCTGGGAGCCTGATGTTGTGGAGTTCTCCTGTTCGAACTCATCGGGCACGGTCACAGTGGCTTCCACTTCGTCGCAGATTCCGCCTGCCCCCAGATTCTCCTCCGATTCGCCGTACCTGATCTCGATGATCACCTGGGTCAGGTTCTCGACCATCCCTTCGAACTCGAAAGTGTGGGTCTCGCCGTCGTCAACATGTTCTTGGATGACCGTGCTCTCGATCCGCTCAGTGTAGCTTACCTGATAGGAGTAGATACCCTTCTTCTCGTCCGCGTCCTCGTACCAGGTCTGCTTGCCGATGGCCGAGCCGGTCCCCAGGACACCGGGCATGATCAGGAATAACACGACGATGGGGGCCGCCACCTTCCAGTTGAAAGGGGTGACCGTCCGGCTCTCTTGGGTCTGTTTGCGCCTGGTGAACCAGAAGTCGTAGATGATGAAGTTGATGATGGTGAAAAAACCGACACAGGCCACGATGGCCCAGAAGAGCGCCGGGGTGCTGGCACCCTTCATGAAGATGTCGTACATGGCGCCCCCGCAAAGGGCGGCCAGCATGTAGCCGAGCCCGGTGGGGATGAAGCCGTAGCCGATGTACAAGGAGACCTTTTCCTCGGTCGGGGCGATCTTGGAGATGTAGGCCAAAAAATTGGGATGGGTGATATACTCGCCGATGGAGAAGATGATGATGCCGAAGATGAAGAGATAGGGGTTGACGGTGAGTCCCAGGGTGAGCAGGCCCACCATGAAGATGCACATGCCCAGGATCATCATCTTCAATGAATCGTACTTCTTGACCCTGGGCGCCAGGATGGGCCCCACGAAGACGATGGTCAGGGGATTGATGACCGCCAGCAGGAAGACCGAGAAGAAGGCGGGCATGTCCAGGAAATGCTTCATGTACAGGGGCAGGAAGGTATGGTTCATGCCGAACATGAACCAGAAGCCCATGTAGATGGCCAGCAGATAGGCGAAGGGCTTGTCCTTGAGCACGCTGGCCAGGGTCTTGAAGGACTGGCTAACGGTCTTGTGGGGATTGGGTTCGAGGGGATTCTCGTAGAAGAGAAACAGGGTCACCATGTTGACGCTGATCAGACAGGTCGAGGCGATGAAGACGATCCAGGCGGTCTTCTCCAGGTCCACCAGATCGATCCAGCCGATGATGGCGAAAGTAAGCGGGACCAGGAAGGCGCCCAGGTTTATCATCCAGTAGAAGATGGCATAGGCGTGGCTGCGTTGCTCGACCGTGGTGACATGGGCGATGGTGGCCGAGATGACCGGTTTGAAGGTCCCGGCGCCGATACCCAGTACCAGTATCGATATGAAGACGAGCACGAATGGTTCCCATCCCCCTGAAGTGGTCCAACCCATAGAGTCCATAATAACCGGGGCCACCGCCATCAGGACATAGCCGCTCATCAGCAGCGTGAAGGCGACTATCAGGGCTTTCTTGTAGCCATACTTCTCGGCCAGGGCGGCGGCCACCATCGGGAAGAAGTAGGCACAGGCGAAGAGCAACGCGGTGATGACGCCGATCTTGATACCCGAAAAACCGAGACGGGTCTCGAGGTGGTAGGCCAGGACGGCCATCGTGCCGTAGTAGGCGCCTCGCTCGAACAGCTCCATGGAGTTGACGACCCACAGGGATCGGCTGAATCCGCGCATGAAACTGAATATATCCTTGTTGGGGGGACTCATGGCATTCACTCGTTCGGTTATTGGGTGGTCGGTTACCCTGGGGCCATATAATTAGCCTTTTGTTGTAATGTAATTCTCAACCCCACTCCCGCCGCATGGTCAGGGTGGTCTCGGCCTGTTCCTCGAAAAAGAGAGCATAGTCCCAGCCGTAGCGGGCCCCGAACTTGACCCTGGTGGCCTCGAACTCGGCAGGTGGGACATCCTCGAGCCCCTCGCCCAGATCATTGGCATTGACCGAGACCTTGTTTGCGGCTGCGGCCAGGGCTATCAGACGGTCAGGGGTTATGGCGAAAGCACGGAACTTGTTCATCACCTTCTTGGTATCCTCGATACGGATCAGAACGAAAGCCAGGCCTCCGTTTCGCACCACCCTGGCCAGAGCCGCTCTCTGGTGGGGATGGAAGCGGCGCAACTGTAATCGGTCTGCGGCGTGTTTGGCCTCGATGCCGAAGAAACAGCCCCGGTAGAATGCCTCGAAATCGAACGGACGCTGGCCGACATGACGGCGGTCGTAGTGTTTCACGAAGTGGGCCTGGGGTAGACCCTCGGTAAAGCTGACGAATATCTCACGCTCGAAAGTGGACGCGCCCATTGGCTGGAGGTATGGGGGAACCGATTTTAAGAGCTCTCCATTGGGTAGTTCGAAGCCGACCATCGGTTTGACCGCCGGATGGACGGCATATGTTCCCTTGAGGGTGTAACTTGACATCGACGATCATTGACGGCCGAGAGATCGCAGACAGGATCGAGGCCGAGCTGGCCCGCGATGTGGCCAAGCTGGAACGGCGGAGGATCCAACCCAAGCTGGTGGTGGTCCGGGTGGGTGAGGACCCGGCCTCGCTATCCTATGTACGCGCCAAGGGTCAGGCCGCGGCCAGGGTCGGTATCGCTTTCGAGGAGGTGACCCTCCCGGAGAGCATCCACAAGGAGGCCCTGATCTCGAAGGTCAGGCAGCTCAACGATGACCCTCTGGTCCATGGCTATCTGATCCAGTTGCCATTACCCGCTCATATTCCGGTCGAGCCGATCCTGGGCCTCATGGACCCGGCCAAGGATGTGGACGGTTTTCACCCTCGGAACCTGGGCAAGCTGCTAAGAGGCGATGTCGATGGCCTGATTCCGTGTACCCCTGCCGGGATCATCGAGATGCTGATGCGCTCCGGCCACGACCCTGCCGGTCGTCACTGTGTCATCGTGGGCCGTTCCAATCTGGTGGGCAAGCCCCTGTCCGATCTGCTGATACAGAAACGCCGGGGCGGCAACGCCACGGTCACGGTCTGCCATACCCGGACCTCTGACCTGACCCACCACACCCGACAGGCGGATATCCTCATCGCGGCCGCGGGAAGACCCGACACTATCACCGCTAATATGGTTACGCCGGGAACCGTGGTCATCGATGTGGGGGTCAACCGGGTAGATGACCCCACCCGACCCCGGGGCTATCGGCTGGTGGGCGACGTGGAATTCGATGAGATGGTCAAGATCGCTTCGGCCATAACACCGGTGCCCGGCGGGGTCGGACCCATGACCGTGGCCATGGTCATCGCCAATACCGTGAAGGCCGCTCTGACCCGGCAGCAGCGGGAAAAGGATTAAAGGGTGGCAGCTCTGGCCTGGGCAATGCGTTGGCTATTGTGCCTGATATCGGTCATCACCCTGCTCCTGTGCCCCCTGGCGTCAGCCGATGAGACCTACTATCCCTGCTATAGCAGCAATCCGAAGGTCCCGTATGTCTCCTGCCCTGGCAATATTCCCAACCTGCACAACTTCGCCACGCCGCAACTGGCTCCCGGGGATAGCGGGATATTCAAGCTGGAGTTAACCAATCGTTACACCTATTTCGGTGGTCAGGATATCCACAACGTCTCCCTGACCGTCGAGATCTACATGCGCGCCGACATCGAGGATTCGGAACCGATTAACAGGGTCGGCAAGAAACCCCGGATAAGGGAGGCGGACGGCGCTACCGGGATAATCTCGCCCCAGCAGATGCGCTGGGAGTATGACACCCTCCCGGCCAACGCGACGGTCCACCCCTCTTTCAACATCACCACCACCGAGCAGACAAAACAGGGAACCTATTTTGTCAGGTTCGCTTTGGAGTTCGAGCACAACGGGACCGACCGGGAGATGCTCTCCCGGGGCCACTGGAACGCCACGGTCTGGGATGACGCCACCACCGATGCCACCGACAGCGATCCCGGCAATATCGACATCGAGATCCTGGGGGTTGACGGTGTCATTCCCGACTCCTCCTTCGGAGTCAAGAAACCCATTCCCCGCTGGCCACTCTATGTTCTTATCGGCCTTACCATCTTCACCGGCGGGCTGGCGGTCATCTTCTACCTGGAGGAGGAAGGCACCTATCCCGGGTTAAACAAATGGCTTCAGCAGCAGCGGGGCAAACTTGAGCAATTGCGGCTTCTGCTTGAGAACCGCCGTCGCCACCCTTGAGGTGTAGTCGATATCCCCGAACCGCTCGATGACCGAAAGGACCGTTGGGTCACCGATCAGACGTAACAGCTCTTCCAGTTTTGCGTCGTTCAGTTTGAGGAATGCCCGCCGCAGCCGTCCCCCCTGTTTCAGTTCCCGTCCGATGGTCCGGTTCAGCCGTTGCTGATATCTTGAGAGGGCTCTGACCGTAGGTAGGCCGCTCTCAAGGGCCTCGACGATGGTCTCGGCCGCCAGGCGGGCCGAGACCAGACCGGTGAAGATGCCCCCTCCAGAGGTGGGTTTGGCCATTCCCGCGGCATCCCCGACCAGTACGACCCCGTCGTTAAAGGCTCGGGGGTTGAGGCCCAGAGGTATCGTTCCACCTGTGATCTTATCGACCTCGCAGCCCCCGAGCAGATCGCGGAACGGGGGTCTGGAAACTAGCCGGTTGAAATTTTCACGGACCGGACCATGACCCGGGGTCTGGGCCAGGCCGACCCTGGCGCATCCATCTCCGGTGGGCACGATCCAGCCAAAGAAGCCAGGCGCGATGCGGTTTCCCACGATGATGTTAACGCGAGGGTCGTCAACCTGCCAGCCGGAGACAGTGGTCCCGCAAGCGGTCAGGAGCTCCGGTGTGTGAGTTATTCCCATACGCCTGGCCACCCTGCCGGATGGGCCGTCCGCGCCCACGATCATACGGGCCTGTTCCCGGCGACGGCCGTTTCCGGCCTTCACCTCGAATGATACCTGATCGCCGGACCAATGGCAATCGGTCACCCGACACCCGGTATGAAGCTCGGCGCCGGCCTCCACGGCCTGACGGACGATGGAGCGGTCCAGCGCGGGTCTATCGATGGCCAGAGCCCTGGGCCTGGCGGCCGAGAAGCAAAAGCTGTAGCCTGAAGGTCCATGGACCACGGCGCCCTTCAGGCTGTTGAGCACCGGTTGGTCGTATCCGAGCTCCTCGAAGACCCTGGGTGAGATCAGACCGGCGCACTGGCAGGGTTCACCCACGACAGGGTGTTCCTCATAGAGGGTCACCTTGTGGCCGGCCCGGGCCAGAAGCCAGGCTGTTCGCCCGCCTGCCGGCCCTGCGCCGACAACGGCTACATCGAGCACGAAAGCCCGCCCGGGTCTATTTCTTCTCGGGTGTGGCCGGGGGAGCGGCGGGTGCGGCAGGCGTTACCGGGGCCGCGGGCGTGGCTGGCTTTGCCGGGGTGGCCGGTGCGCCTGCGTCCTTGGCAACCACCAGGATCTTCTCACCCTCTTTGACCCCGGCGTCGGCCAGGGTCTTGTCAGGAGCCAGTAGCTTGTCACCGGCCTTGAGCTGGTAATCTCCTGACAGCTCGAACTTCTGGATACAGATCTCAAGGAGCTTCGAGACCGGCATGGTGGGCGGCATCTTGGGTTTGGCCACCTTTCCGTCCGGACTCTGGATCATCACCGACATCTTGGCTGGCGCGGCGCCGGGTGGGGCTCCGGGCGTACCGGGCGCGCCGGGAATGGCAGGCGCGCCGGTCTTGGCGTCGGGCAGACCGGCCGGTGGCGTCAGTCCGTCACCGGGACCGCCCTTCTTCTTGCCGGCCTTGAAGACCAGCGGGAGCAATATCAGCATTATCGCTGCCAGAGCGACAGGAACAATGAACATGGGATCGGTAAAGTTCGCATCTCCGATCACACCATCATCTTCCTTGAGAGTGATATCCTCCTCGATAAAATCGTTGTTATCCTCGTTTAACTCGTCCTCGCTGTAATCCAGTTCAAGCTCCAGTTGGGCCAATTTCAGGTCGGGAGTGTCCCATTTATCATCGATCTCGAAGTCCTCTTCGTCACCTTCTTTGATCCCTTTCTTGATATCCATCTCCACCTCCCAGCCCTCGCCATCCTCGATGGTCAGGGTCAGGACCCCATCCATTGGCGACCAGTCGGCGGCTCCGATGTTCTCGATGGTCACCGTGACCTTGGCCTCGCTTGACTTGTCAGGGTCAGGCTTTGATGGGTCGATATCTATCTCCTTTATCACAAAGTCAGGCCAGATCCTGAACTCAACGGTCAGATTGTCAGCGCCGATATCCTGCTGCCAGACACCGCCACCAGCCGGATAATCGTTGTTGTTGTACCGGTCCAGCTCATCGATGAAACGGCCGGTTATATCGTCGCAATCGGAATTACCGGATTCGTCGATATCAGAGCACTTGGGGTTGACCTCGGCCCTGAATCCGGCCCACTCACCCATCTTTGCTTCCCATTTGAAGCGGACGGTCTTCTCTCCCAGGGCCTGGACATCGAAGGTCTCGTAGTATTTCGAGGAGCCTCTTAGCTTGAGCATATCGTTGGGTGAGGCCTGGTCGTTCCAGATGTATAGTCGAGCGTTGTCCACATCCGCGGCTCCGCTGTTCTTCACTAAGACCTGGAATGTGACCACATCACCGACATTGGGTGAACTGGTGACATACTTGTTCTCGATACGCATCGATTTGATGGAAAGGTCCGGCCGTATCTGCAAGAGATCCGGGTACCGGGCGTCGTTGTTGCTATCGAGTATCTCGAGTATCTTGCCCTTGTCGTTATCCTCAACGAAGTCGATCCTTATCTTGACATACCACTCCCCGCCCTTGACAAGCCAATCATCAGTTTCTATCTGCTTTGTTTGGTCGGCACGGAAGTTCTGTTCTGACGATTCCAGGAAGTATAGATAATTGTTCTCGGCATCATCGAAATCGAAGCCGTCGGCCTCCAGTTCATCGATGGTATCGATGTCATCAAAATCCGGAGCGATCTTGGGATAGAGGTACACCTCCACCAGGGCTTTGTCAGCATCGGCAAGGCCCGTGTTCTCCACATCGATCACGAGCTTCAGCGAATCGCCATCCTTCAGGGTTTCGGCACCGCCTATCGCCCCGTTGACATCCAATTGCATATCGGCGTTCCTCACCACGATATCGGGGCGAGTGACACTGACGATGAGCTCCACCTCTTTTCGGGCTTCGGGTTTGTCTTCCTCGTCACGCACCGAGATGGTGACAGGGTAGAGACCCTCCTCGGTCTCATCATCCGGATTGATAAACACCCAGAGATCGTCGACATCGTAAGCATCGATAGATACTCCCTGGGTCGACCATTCTTTGTGTCTTTCACTGTCCTCGTAGAACTCCACCTCCCAATCATCTTCAAGGGTCGATTCGACACTGGGCAGGTATTTATCCGTTTGGGTCCCTGTGTTCTCCAGCTTGACCTTGAACTTGACCCAGTTATCATCTTCTTCGTATTTAGGAGTGATCTCCTTCTCAGTGTCTATGGCCGTCAGATCCAGTTTTCGCTCAGGTGCTTCGATGTTCACCTGAAGCTGGATGGTCTGAGGAGTCCCCTTCTCGTCTGCGTCCTTGACCGTGACCTCCATGGTGTAGTTGCCTGTATCCACCTCCTCGGTGGCCACGACCAGGAACCAGAGGTCGTCGGTGCCGCTATATTTCTCGATGTTCCGGCCATTGGCGTCCCACCGGTATTGGGAATTTCCGGTGTTGCTGGTAAAGAAGTAGTCATCCGTGGTGCCGGTCGGAGAGTCCCAGTCGTTGTTCAATGATGTGTCGAGCTGGGCGATGAACCTGTCATCGTGGGTTCCGTCGTTGGTGATGACTATCTTGAATTTGGCGGTGCTGGCGATATCATCTCCCTCCTCGGGAGACAATGTGATCTCAACCACGTTGGACTGTACCGAGAAGATCCGCTCCGGGTCACGGACATCGATGGTGGTGGTGGTGGTAACAGCAGTTTCCGTACCACCATCGGCACTGGCTTCGATGATGAGCGTGACATTGCCAGAATCGGAATCCTGGTCGGGAGTCGCGCATACATAAACCGTACGAGTGGAACCGGCGGGCGTATTCGAGGTATCCGAATATTCAATAGAGCATCCGGCGTTGGTATAGATGCCCACAACCCACTCATCGGGATAGGAGGTGGCCAATACGTCCATATGTATCTGGTCACCCCGGTTGCCCTGGTTCTTCAGTTTCATGGTGAATTTCTCAAGGCGGTCACCGGCCGAAGCCTCGGTGGAAGGATAGGTGACGACCGTATCGTCACCGGATATGGAAAGCTCGGCACCGTAGATGTCCAGTATCTGGGTGGTCAGGGATTGGGAATCGTATTGCAGACCATCACTGGTCAGGGTCTTCACTGATATCTGGTAGTTTGAACCTTCAAGTGTGCTCTTGTCGGCGCCGGTGGCGTTGGCATAGACCGGGAGCTCGACCAGAACCCGAACAGACAGTTCCTCCGAGGCATTGATGGTAACCTCGTGGGTGTCTGTTCCACTGGCATCGAAGGTGGCCCATTCCCTGGTATCGGTGGGGATGGACAGGGCGAAAGTATCGCGCGCATTGCCTTCGTTCTTGACCTTGATATCGAATGTGGCCACCTTGCCTGGCTCGATGGAAACGCTTGTGGTATCGGCATTCACGGTCACATCCAGGACCTCCTCGATGCTGAGGGTGAAATCGAGGGAATCGGTTACCAACTCGTCTTCATTCGAGGTGATATCCACCGTGAAGACGATATCCGCGGGAATGACGTCATCATCGCTAGTATATCCAGGTACCGAAAATGCGAAATTGTTATTACTGGAAGTCTCACCGGCTGCCACTTGTACTTCACTCACCAATGCTGAACTGATCCATTTGTTATAGATGGTACTTTGAAGTTCCAGTTTGAACTTGTCATCCTTGGTCCCGTCGTTGGTGACTGTGAAGGCGAAATTGGCACTACGGGATGTGGTCGGAAGGGGATCAACGGTCTGGAACTCGGTGACGTGAGATACGGATAGGCCGACCGAGGCTTGGACATCGATATATCGGTACACTGTGTCGTTGGCCTTGAATTCAGAATCGTCTTCCACCGAGGTGATGTTGATGATGATCTCGTAGTCGGGTTTTGGTTCGGCGTCCTTGTCCACATCCACGGTCAGGACGACCAGGGTCGATTCACCGGCAGCGAGCGTCACACTCACCGTATCCATACTTCCCCAATCGACACCGACCTCTCCGCCAAGTACGATATCAAAGGTATCTTCACCGGTACCCTTGTTCACGACATTGATGTCAAAGGTGATGTTCTCGCCCGGGTCGGCTGATTTGGTCTCGGTACGAGGCAGCATCTGAACCTTGAAGCGCTGGGTGACATCAATGGTTATCTGGGCCGAGGCTGTGGAGGTAGGATCGTCATGGGATGTGCCGGTCACGGTGATGATGTAGGACTGCGCGATGGCATCCTCGGAAACGGTTATGGTCAGGACGGTATCCCTGGTTCCCTCTTCCTCCACATCCTCCGAAGGGGCGATATCGGTTATCCAACCGGTGGTGTTGACCGGAGGCGTCACGACCAGATCAACTGTGTCCAGATCGGTGCCCTTGTTCTCGAGGGTTATGTCGATGGTGAAGGACTCCTCCGGGTCGGCCTCCCTGTATGTCAGGGATGATCTGACCGCTATCTCGTAACGCTGGTTGACCGTGGTAAGGGTCTCCTTGGTGGCTGTGGCGTTCTCTTCCTCGTTGGAGGTGGCTGTGATATTGAGCGAGTAGATGAGGTTATCAGCGTCATCGTCAACCTCGATGGTGAAGTTGACCAGGGCGATATCTCCGGCCGGGACATCCACTTCGGAACGGTTGAAATTGGCTTGCCAGCCACCGGGCGGTAGCTCTTCGGTGTTGAATGAAAGCTCGATAGTGTCGAGACCGGTACCCTTGTTCTGGACGATCAGGTCGTAGACCACATTGGCACCGGAGTCAACAGATTTCTGATAGCTGTTGATCACCAGTCCCACATCGTAGAGCTGGGTGACATCGACCTGGATCTCCAGTGTATGGGACTCGTCAGGATAATCCGCCGAACTGGCGTTCATGGTCACGATGTAGGTGCCTTTGACCTCATCGTCCGGTACGGTTATCGACAGGGTGACCACTTCCGACTGTCCCTCGGCGACATCTACCGAGGGCGCCACATCCGCGATCCAACCAACCGACCCGCCGGGAGTTTCGGCTTCCAGCTCGATGGTATCATCATCGGTACCCTTGTTCTCGATGGTAAGATCGACGGTGATGGATGTATCCGGGTCCATCTTCTTGTAGGTCAGGGAGGAGACCATGGTGAATTCGTAATGCTGATTGACCTGGGTGATGGTGGAACCGATGACCGAGACCGAGTCATCGCCGTCGGAGGTGGCCGAGATGTTGACATAATACTCGATGTTGTCGGCATCCGAGGCGACCTTGATGGACAGGTTCACGGTGGTGGTCTCACCGGGGTCGAGGGTTACCTGGTTGGGATCCACCTGGACGAACCAACCCTCGGGTTTGTCGGCCGCGGTGAGATCGAAAGTATCCTCGCCGGTGCCCTTGTTGTCGATCTCAACGGTGTAGTTGGCATAGGTGTCCGGATTGGCCTGCTTCGAGCTGGGAGTGATGGTGATCCCTATGTCGTATTTCTGATTGACCGAGATCGTAACAGAGGTGTTGCCGGTGACATTGTTCGGGTCCTCCTCGGACGTGGCCAGGACATATATCTTGTAATCCCCCAGGACGGCATCCTCGGGGACGTTAACCAGCAGGATCACATCCATCGCCTCATCCTTGACCAGGTCTATCTGGTCCTGGATGGAACCCCAGTCGGCCTTGGCACCCTCCAGGGTGAGGCGGAACGTGTCCTCGCCGTTGCCCTTGTTCGTGACGGTGATGTTCCACTCGATGGTGGTGTCCGGGTCGGCATACTGTAACGAGGACTCTCCGGATTTAACACTGGCCGAGACATCAAAGACCTGGTCGACGTTGATGAAGATGGGTTTGGTGTCTATGGTGGTCCCGTCTTCGGATGTGGCTTTGACGATTATCTGGTAGTTGTTGGCCTGGGTCGTACCCTTGGTCGGAGAGACCCTGACGACGGTGCTTCCGGTGGTATCCCTCTGCAAAGTGAAGGAGCTCTGACCACTGAATGAGGCCCAGGAGGAGTTGCCTCCGGTCAGGGTCAGGGAGATCTTGTCCTCTCCGTTCCCGTCATTGGTAATATTGATATCGAAGGTGACCTCATCCTCGGGTTTTACGTTCTTGGTGTCATCGCCGATTATCAGCAAGGTGGGTTCGTACTCCTGTCTCACCGTGCTGGTGGTGGTCACTTCTTTGAATTTGGTGGGGTCAGCCACAGAACTTACCTTGATCTTTATGCGCCCCTTGTCATCGGCCGAAGCGTTGTCCGGAGCCTCGACGGTCAGAACCTCTGAAAGAAGCAGAGGTGTGTTGGGAGCAAGGTCTGTTACACTGGACGGCTCAACGGTGGCCGTCCAACCGCCAGCCTGCCAGGCGCCCGGGACAACTGTGATGTTGAAGTCGTCATAATCATTGCCCTTGTTCGTCAATTCGATGGAATAGGTCACCATGCCACCGGCTTCGATGTCCTTGTTCTTGCCACCATCGGCAAAGACATCCAGGTTGGGTTTGTGCATGACCTCGGTGATGACCTGGTCAGTGTAACAGGTAGGCCCATCGGGATCATCTGAACATACTTTTATCGTTACACCGTATTGTCCGGCTGTCGCGGTGCTGTCCGGCGTTATCCGAAGGGTGATGTTCGAGCTCTCGTTCCGGGCCAGGGTCAATGAATTGGGTTTTACGAATATCCAACCATCGTAATCCTCGTCATCCTTCTCCGGGATGGTTATGGTTATCGTATCCTCACCATTACCGATGTTGTTGACAGTGACGGTAAAATCGACGGTCTCGCCGGCTACGACCTCCTGGGAGGTCGGGTCCTGCGCCGCGGCACGAGGCTTGTATTTCTGACTGGTGGTAGTCGTGGTCTGAACTGAACCTGTAACGTTTGCGTCCTCTTTGGATTCCGCGTTGACAACCACGAAGGCCTTGTCTCCGGCATCGGCCCATTTCCATATATCAACGTATAGGGTTATCAGGTCATCATCATCGGTCCTCAATTCCTTGGTCTGACTCTTGGAGAGCCAGGCTTCCCAGCCATCGGGTACCGACGTGTCATCGATCTCAAGTTTTATCACCTGCTTGACATCACCGTCGTTGATGACGGTGATGGGATATTCCACGATATCCTCGGGCAGGCCGCTTTTGCTGCCCCCATCGACAGACATCGAGAAGTCATAATCGCCAGCCTCGGCTTCCTGGGAGAAGCAGAGCACTGCCAGGGCTGCGATAGCGAGGGTTACCGCAAAGAGTAAGTAACGGTTAGGATTTGGGCCAGACATATTCAGACACCGGTTATACCAGGTCTAATTACCAATATAAAGATTTACCTGCTCCAGTTATCAAATATTGATAATAATTGATACGTTGCCGAGTATATGTGTGGAGATTTATCACATATTATCACATGACGATAAAATTTATATCTTACCGTGGAATATAGCCCATTATGGCTAGTTCCTACTCGATCCCGAGGATCTTCAGGCTGCAGATAGACGCGTTGGTGGCTTCCGGCTACTATACTTCCAAATCCGATGTGGTCAAGGATGCCTTGCGCAACCTGTTCGAGACCCATGACCATCTGAAACAGGCGGCTGCCGTCGAGCTGTACCGCGGGGGCCAACTGACCCTGACCAAGGCCGCCGAACTGACCGGCATGCCTCTTGACAAGTTCAAGGAGATATTACGGGACCAGGGCATCAGCATAACCGCTCCGGACCTGGTCTCGGTGGAATGGGAAGGGGAATGATACTTTAAGTACCCATCGTCGAGAAAATGAGATATCCAGAAGTGGTTGACTGGCTGACCCGGACCGGTCAGTTCCATATCCGGCCCAGCCTTGCCGGGATAGGGCGGGTTCTGGCGAGGCTCAAAGACCCTCAGGAGCGCTGTCAGGTCATCATGGTGGGAGGGACCAACGGCAAGGGAGTCTGCGCCCACCATATCGCCAACCTGCTTCGATGCCACGGAGCCCGAGTGGGTCTCTTCACCTCTCCCCATCTGAACAGTGTGCGTGAACGTTTCGTTATCGACGGGACCCATATTTCCAGGTCGCGACTGTCCGGTTCATTCACGAGGGTCATCGAGGCTGCCGACGAGTGTGGGGTCGAGCTGACCTATTTCGAAGCCCTCACCGCCTCGGCCTACCATCATTTCCACAGGGAGCGCCTTGATTGGGTCATTATGGAGGTGGGAATGGGCGGGACCTGGGACGCGGTCAATGTCACATCTCCTATGGGCTCTGTTATCACCACCGTGGCTCTGGACCATACTGAGCATCTTGGCCGTAGCATGGTCGAGATCGCCTCGACCAAGGCCGACATCCTGCATCCTGGCACCCTGGGGGTCACGGCGGCCCGGGGCCGGGCATTGGCCCCCATCATCGAACGAGCGAAGGAGGTCGCGGCACGTTTGCTGGTCGCCGGAAAGGAGCTCCAGGTATCCGATCCCCGGCTCCTGGTCACGGATGGAATACCCTCGGGGTCCGAGTTCGAGTTGACCACGCCATTCCATCACTATCCGCGACTCGCACTACGGCTTCCCGGCGAACACCAGGCGATGGCGGCGGCGTTGGCTGTTGTGATGGTCGAGGGATTGCTGGGTCAAGAGTACGACCCCGTGAAGACAATGGCGGCCCTGGATGGTCCAGGACCCCCGGGAAGATGGGAGGTCATGCCCGGAGAACCACCGTTCATCCTTGACGGAGCCCACAATCCCCAGGCGATGGCGGCCCTGGCCGGGGTGCTGCGGGAGGTCACGGTGCCTGTAGTGGCCGTGGTTGGACAGATGGCAGACAAGGCTCCCGAGACCCTGTTGCCGTTGACCGGAGTGGCCGACCATATCGTCTGCACGACCGTCGGCGGACCCCGGGCCCTCAACCCCGGACAGGTTGCCGATCGGTTACGGCCCCATTGCGAGTCTCTCTCCATGGTGACGGGGGTGAACGAGGCCCTCGAGGAGGCTACCCGGCAGGCCCGGGAAATGGGGGGCATGGTCTGTGTCACCGGTTCCTTCTACCTTGTGGGCCGGGCCCGGGAGGTCCTGGGAATGGTGGATGACTCCTTGCGTGACCCCGATGGAGAGTGAAAGCCGGAACTGCCCTTGTTGATGCCATGTAAGATCGAATCGAGTGGATAAGTGGTGGGCTGGGGCGGATTTGAACCGCCGTTCTTCGCCTTGTAAGGGCGACGTCATAGGCCAGTCTAGACCACCAGCCCGGCAGTCCGGTTAGAAAGGACAGTAATAAAAGAACAGGGGTTACTTTCAACAGCAGGCTTTATTAGCCACACCAATCATAAACTTGGAACATGGCTGGCAGGGAGCCTGGCAACGCCAAGACGTTGCTCGACGAAGCTCGCAGAGAGTACAAGAAACAGAACCGGGCCGCGATCTGGGTGAAGGACCGGGACGGTCAGGTCCACCTCAAGTTGCAACTCCACTGGCATGGTTATCTTATCTGGGCCCGGCTCTATCCCGAGGATGGTCATATC
>CAYSUX010000020.1:5103-19971 GCA_964434315.1 uncultured archaeon | reverse complement strand
TGCCCAGGGAACTGGTCCAGATCGTCCGCACCGACATCGGACCCCACGCCAATCCCGACAAGATCCAGTTCGTGGCAGGCGTGCCCAAGACCCGCTCGGGCAAGATCATGCGCCGTATCCTGCGCAAGATCGCCGAGGGCGCCATCGACCAGCTCGGTGACACCTCCACCCTGGCTGACCCCAGTGTTGTGGATGTCATCGTCGCGGGCCGGCAGTAGGCCCTTGGGTCGACCTGATATCATCAATTGAGATAGGAGCTGACCCCTCTGGGGGTTGGCTCCTTTCATCGGTCATTCAGCAGGTCGCGTAGGTTCGTGACCACGAGCCAGACGCCTACGCCCACGGCGATGATGCTGAATATCAGAAGGGCGATGTTGCCGGGTGATGTGTCCAGAAGCTCACCTTACCGATGTTACTATTATCGGTTCGAGAGTATCTGAACTATATATTAATCAAGTAGGCGCTCCTCGGGAACACACGAACGGCACTCCCATGACCGATCTCAACTCCTTCGGCTTCACCCCCGATCTTTCTGCTTACCTTCAGGACATCGATGGCCTGAATGCCATCCCAGCCCGCATTATCAACCAGCAACGTCGCAACTACGTGATCATTTCCGAAGGGGGCGAGCTGTCGGTGACCCTGCCCTCCGGCCTGACCAAGCGTCTCGTTTCCGAAGGCGGGAGCGGAGCATTGCCGGTGGTGGGTGATTGGGTAGCTGTATTGAAGGGGCCAAAAGGGGAGGACCATCGCATTGCCGCGGTTCTGCCTCGGCGCAACAAGCTGTCCAGGAAGGTGGCTGGTCGTGAGAGCCGAGAGCAGGTCATCGCCGCCAATCTCGACCGAATCTATATCATAACTTCGGTGGGCCGGGAGTTCAATCCCCGCCGGCTGGAGCGCTACCTGGCTATCGCCCACGAGACCGGAGCTGAAATCGTCATAATCCTCAACAAGATAGACCGAGCCGAAGGGAGTGTCGAGCCCTACCTGAGGCGAATACGGACCGTAGCATCCGAGGTAAAGACCCTGGCTGTCAGCGCCAAGACCGGGGCTGGGTTAGCGGCACTTCGCCGGGGCCTGAAGCCGGGCGAGACCCTGATGTTTATCGGCTCCTCCGGGGTGGGGAAATCCACCCTTATCAACACCCTGTTGGGCTACGAGCGCCAGCAGGTACTGGAGGTTAGGTCCCACGATGCCCACGGAAGGCATGCCACCTCCAGTCGTGAGCTCATTCTTCTCCCCGGTGGGGCCATGATCATTGACAACCCCGGACTAAGGGAGATCCAGCTCTGGGTCGAGGATGACGGCCGAGGACTGGCCCTGACCTTCGGCGACATCAAGGAGCTGGCCGGGGCTTGCCGTTTCAGGGATTGTCGCCACCTGGAAGAGCCGGGCTGTGCGGTCAAGCGGGCGGTGGAAAATGGAAGCCTCGAACAACAGCGGCTGGCCAGCTACCTCAAGCTGCGCGGTGAGCAGGAGAGTACGCAGTTCAAACGGGATAGACGGGCTCAGAAGGCCCAAGGCCGCATGTTCGCCTCCTATCGCAAGCAGATGGAGGAGCGGCGGCGGCGGGGGGAGAAGGGCTAGATAACCAGTCTTGCTCGGTTAGTGACCTTTGAAGAGGACAGGGCCTAGCCCAATACTATCGACTCATCCATTCCGATCCGTTGGAGGCTTGGATCGTTCTCGATTTTTATCGCGTCGAGAGCTTCGCCCCACCTCGTCATCATGGCAAGGAGAGCAACCTCGGCCCGGTTCCCTGCAAGATAGCGCTCCTCGGCCTGGAAATTGAAAAATCTCAGGGTCCGAGCCGGTCTATCCAACTTGGCCTCCAACCGCCCCACCAGTTCGCCTCGATAGAGCAGAGGATAGACATAGTATCCCCATCTGCGCAGCTCGGGCTTGTGATATACCTCCCAGCGATAGTCGAAATCGAAGAGTCGCTCGGTGATTTTTCGATTCCAGATCAGCGGGTCCAGGGGGCCGATGGCGCGCAGGTGGCCATCGAGTCTGGCCCGGCTGAGGGCTTCCCAGTGGGGCGGGGCGATGTAGCCGCTGCTGGTGCCTTCAAGCTTGAGTACAACCGGTGGCTCTCTATTCTCCCTGTCATTTGAGGGCTCGAACCAGGCCGGGTTGAAATTGGTGGACCGCTTGCGTTTGGATTGGGCGGAGATGGGACCGATGGGCACCAATGGCATGCTCTTTTGCTTCAAATCGATGGCGCCCCGGGCGATCTCATCCTCGCTCACTCCGGGATACTTCCGGAACCGCTCGGGAACACAGCGGTCTATCAATTCGTAGGTCTTGCGAAACTGTGCGTCCCGGCTTGCCACACCCAGGCGGCCCAGCAGCCACAGGGCTTCCATGGCGGTACCGCTCAGGCGGGAGGTCTTCCAGAACGCCACCCCGGGTCCGGCCTTGCCCAGCTCCTTGAGGTCGGCGCCGGTGGTTGGTCCTGCGGCCCGAATATGGTCCTCGACGAGGTCAAGCAGGCCAGGATGGTCGGCTTGCAATTTCTCGATGCGGGGGCGCTGGTACTTCCCCAGCAGCTCAAGTCTCATCCGGGGATGGAACAGGGGGAACTGCTCGATGGAAACAGCGCACAGGGCGCCCCAGATATGGCCGTGGACGCCGAAGCTCTCGAAGACCAAACGTTTGGAGTAAGCCTCTCGCTCGAACTGCCCTACCTTGTAGTCGGGCATGCGGGTCATGAAGAACAGATCATGGTAGCGACCTGCCGGATTCAGGGGGTCGAGCTGTATCTGACCCTGTTCCCGGATGACCTTTGCCAGCCCATTGGGACCCGTGCCTTGCCATTTGTGAAGATGGGTCCCGGCCACTGCCACTCTGCGTAGTTTGGCTCTGGGGAGTTCGATTATCTCCATGGATGTCCCACCAACGGTTGCCTCGGCATAAGCGTGAGGGTGGGAGGGGAGTTCACCTGTTACGAAGCAGCTTGCGCATGTTGGTGACGATCATGGTAGAGGCCACAGGTCATGGCCGCTATGCTGAAGATCAAAAGGGCGATGTTGCCGGCAGAAGTGTCCAATTTATTCACCGCGGGTCGTACGGGGGGTCCTTCCACTTGGGCGGCGGCGGTAGCTTACCAGTGGTGGGCGACGGTGTGGTGGGCGACGGGGGTCACCTCATTATAGTGAGAAGGCGTCGTTCACCTATTATCTCGAATATCTCGTAGATTTGTAACCACCAGCCACAAGCCATAGCTGAAAGCAATGATACCGAAGATCAAAAAAGCGATAGCGCGGGTAGTTATTTCCATAATTTCACCTACCGTGGATCGAACGGGTCCTTTGGTCGTTTCGGTGGGGGTGGCAGGTCGGCCTTGGTCTGCGGCTCCACCATGAGCTGCGGGTCAAGCAGGATCGCCAGCTCCTCCCCGGACAGGTCGGTGAGCTCCAGGGCAGCCTCATGAATGGTCCGGCCGTTCTCGTAGGCCATTCCGGCCACCTCGGCAGCCTTCTCGTGTCCGACCACCGGCACCAGGGCAGTGACGAGCATCAGGCTTGAGCCCAGCAGAGCCGGGCCCTGTCCGGTCGCTTCCAGGGTTCTTATACACCTCGTCGTGAAAGTGTCGGCGCCGCGGGCAAGCAGGCTGATGGCTTCCAGCAGATTGTAAGCTGCCATCGGTAGCATGGTATTGAGCTCGAAGTTGCCTCCCTGGGCAGCCTGCAGGATGGCCGCGTCGCAGGCGATGACCTGGCCCGCCACCTGGATGATCGCCTCCGGGATCACCGGCTCGATCTTGCCGGGCATGGAGGATGAGCCCGGCTGCAGGACCTGAAGCTCCAGCTCACCGATACCGGCCCTGGGTCCCGAGGCCATCCAGCGGATGTCGTTGGCTATCTTTTGCAGGCTGACAGCCAGGTTTCGCAAAGCGGCTGATAAGGCCAGGATCGGGTCGATGGCGGATTGGGCGGCAAAATGGTCATCGGTCTCTTTCACCTTGATGCCGGTGTACTGGTATAGGTGATGGCAGACCTTGGCCGCGAAATCCGGATGGGTGTTGACCCCGGTGCCCACGGCCGTACCGCCGATGGCCAGCTCCTTTAGCTCCTCCTGGGTATGGCGCAGGCGGGCGATACCACGGGAGATAAGACTGGCGTAGCCGGTGAACTCCTGACCCAGTCGAACCGGTGTGGCGTCCATCAGATGGGCGCGTCCGGTCTTGATCGTCTCGTGGAATTCCTCACCCTTCACCTCCAATGCTTCATGTAGCTGAACCAGGGTCGGCAGCAGGCTGCGGCGCAACTCGATAAGGGCCGAGACATGGATGACGGAGGGTATCACATCGTTGGAGGATTGACCAAGGTTGACATGGTCGATGGGATGTATCGCAAGATCCCGTTTGAAATCCCTGCCGATGGCGTTGGCCCGATTGGCGATGACCTCGTTGGCGTTCATGTTGGTGGATGAACCCGACCCGGTCTGGAATACATCGACCACGAATTGATCGTCCCACTGCCCGCTGGCCACCTCGGTGGCAGCCGCCTCGATGGCCTCGACCCTGGCATCGTCCAGACGCCACAGCTCCAGGTTGGCCTTGGCTGCCGCGGCCTTGAGATAACCCAACACCTGGATGAAGGTCCGACCGAATCGATGTTCGCTTATCTGGAAATTTTCCTTTGCTCGTTGGGTCGAGGCTCCCCAGAGGGCCGAGGCGGGCACCTCGATGTCACCCAGGGTATCCGATTCTGTGCGGGTGGCAGGCTGTTCATTATCACCGGGCAAAGGCATATCCGATGAGAGCCCAAGCTGAGTCTAAAGGATTTGGGATGTTCGCTGGAGGCCTGGAATATCCTCAGACCGGGACCAGCTCGTCGAACCTGGCCTTGCTGTCAGCCTCCACCTCGATGTGGATGGAATCGCCGTGGGAGTCCATGGTCACGACCAGGGGGAACTCCTTGACCCGGATGCGCCAGAAGGCTTCCGGCCCTCCGAATTCCATCTTGTAGACATTCTCCACCTCTTCCACGTTACGGGCGATGAGGGTGCCGGCGCCGCCGATGGCATGGAGGTAGACCGCTCCGAAATCCTGGCAGCCCTTCAGGGTCAGGGGACCCATGCCGCCCTTGCCGATGACACCCTTGACCCCCAGATGCTGGAAGACCAGGTGCTCGTAGGGCTCCTCACGGGCGCTGGTGGTGGGTCCGGCGGCCACGAAATGGTACTTGCCCTCATCGTCCTTTCGGACCACTGGACCGCAATGGTAGAGCATGCCTCCTTTCAGCAGGGGCTTCAGGATCTCGAACAGTTCGGCCTCCTCCCCTTCGGGAGCCTTCTCGATCCACTCCTCCACCATGTACTTGTGGGCCGCGTCCCGGGCTGTGAGCATGACTCCCGAGACCTTCACCACATCGCCCACCTTCAGCATGCGGGCCTGCTCTTCGGATATGGGTAATGTCAGATCGTATTCAGCCATGGTTGAACTCACCCCCGGTGTAGGTCAAGCTGCCCCGACGATTGGCCCAGCAAAGGTAGGCCACGGTCACGAAGAAGGAGGCCGGATGGCGATGTTTGGCACACGCCTTGACCCCCAGAACGGTGGTCTTGCCGCCGAAACCCATGGGTCCGATGCCCAGGCTGTTCATCTCCTTTGTCAGTTGTTCTTCGAACTCGGCCAGTTTGGGATCGGGATTCGTATCGTCCAGCTTGCGCAGGAGCTCCACCTTGGCATACTTGTAGCCACTGGATCGATCTGAGCCGATACAGACCCCGAGGGTCCCGGGCGCGCAACCCTTGCCCTGGGCCTTGTAGATGGCATCCAGTACAACTCGCCGAACACCCTCCAGGTCCCGTCCGGCCTTGAGCGGGGCGTAGGGCAGGGAATACTGGATGGTGACGTTCTCCGAGCCGCCGCCCTTGAGCATCAGGTCGATTTGGACCTCATCGGCCCGGTCCCATTGCTCGAAATTGAAAACCGGCAATCCGGGCCCCTGATTGTTGCCCGAGTTCTTGCCGGTGATGGGATCCACGGCGTTGGGTCGTAGCAATGACCGGGCGGTGGCCTCGACCACCCCGGCTGTGAGAGCCTCCTGGATGGGGCCGGTGGGATAGTCCCACGGATGTTTGACAAAGAACAGGGGCGTACCTGTGTCCTGACAGATGGGGGTCGAGCCCTCGCGGGCCATGTTCACGTTCTCCAGGATGGTGGTCAGGGCGGCGTGGGCCGGTGAACCGTCGGCCTCGGCCGAACGGCCGGCCTCCAGTGCCTTCACCACATCCCCGGGCAGGGCGGTGCTGGTACGGCGGACCAGCTCCAGGGCCTGTGCTTCAAGGTCGGGTATGGTCTTCATGGTCTGATCAACTCGTTACGGTCATCAGGGGGTTGAATGATATGGCCCCATTCGGCAGAACGACCGAGACCGGGATGTCCCTTTATGAGTTTGGGATGAATGTAACGATTTTTCAGATGTACCGCCGGACCATCATCATTGCGGGAGGCCAAAGACCAAAGACCATGGATTATTAACAGTCCAGGCTATTGATGATCGATACCGTGACCAGACCCAAAGTGCCAAATGGCAAGATCGAGACCACCATCACCTATCTGGAAATGACCCATGACCCTCGCCGGCAGGTAACCATCCCACCTCGCAGAGGCCTCAAGTTACGCCATCTTTCACACCCCTCTGTGGCCCTCTACCGTCGCCTCTTCGATGGTGTGGGCGGACCCTGGCTCTGGCGGGGCCGCAAGGTGCTGGACGAACAGGATTTGAAAGCGATCATACACGATCCGCAGGTGGAGGTCCATGTGCTCTACCTGGACGAACAGGCCGTGGGTTTCGGGGAGCTGGACTGTCGCACGGACGGTGAGGTGGAGCTGGTCTACCTGGGTCTGATGTTGGACCAGATAGGTCGGGGAGTGGGGCGCTGGCTCCTGGGTGAGATGCTACGACTTGGATGGGCCAAGGGACCCCAACGGATGTGGCTGCACACCTGCGATCTGGACCATCCCGGAGCTATCGCCTTCTACCGGAAAGCCGGTTTCACTATCTACAATGTCGAGACCGAGATCATCGATGACCCGAGGTTGCTGGAACCCCTCCGGTAGGCATTGGCAGTGAATTGATACAAACTTCCGGCATTGGTATTGCGGAACCTTTATCCCCTTCAACCACATTCGACCAGGACTTACCGTGAGGCCGAATACCTGACCTGTAGAACTAGAGAACAGTCTGATGTCATTGCCAACCCGGAACAGGAGGGTCTTCGCCGGGCCACCGAGCCGAAAGGTTATGAGGAGCTTTTGAGCCAACTGGACCCGTTGCTGGCCACCTGGTACCGGGAGCGATTCACCGCCCTGTCGCCTCCCCAGGCCCTGGCGGTGCCCTGTATCATGAACGGTCAGAACACCCTGGTCAGCTCCCCCACAGGTACCGGCAAGACCCTTACCGGTTTTCTGGCGGTGCTGGACAATCTGTTCAAACTCGCCAGGGACGGTGAGCTTGAGGACCGGGTCTACTGTGTCTACGTCAGCCCCTTGAAGGCCCTGGCCAATGATATCGACCGCAACCTTAGGGAGCCGTTGGCCGAGATCTCCCGCATGGCCAAGAAGACCGGTGAGAAGCCTCCCCGGATCAGGGTGGGATTGCGCTCTGGGGACACGCCCCAATCCAAACGGGCGGCCATGACCCGCAAACCTCCCCACATACTCATCACCACACCCGAATCACTCTCCCTGGTCCTTGCGGCGCCCAGGTTCAGCCAGCACCTGCGGGGTGTCAGTCATCTGATCCTGGACGAACTGCATGACCTGGCCACCTCCAAGCGGGGAACCCTGTTGACCCTGAGCCTGGAGCAGCTCTGCCATTGGCTGGAAGTCCCACCTGTGCGTATCGGTTTATCGGCCACCCTCGCGCCCCTGGAGACCCTGGCCCATTTCCTGGCCGGGTATTCCAACGACCGGCCAAGGCCCTGTACCATCGTCGAGACCGCCCAGTGGAAGAAACTCGATCTGAAGGTCATCTGCCCGGTGTCGGACGGTACCCGTACACCTGCGAGCCTGGCTTTCGAGAAGGAGATGCAACTGCTGGTCAAACTTATACAGGAGCATGAGACGACCCTGGTGTTCACAAACACACGGGCCGCTACCGAGCGGGTCCTGCTGAAGCTCGAGGAGCTGGGTGTGGAGGCGGTGGCGGCCCATCACGGTTCCATGTCCAAGGAGGTCAGGCTCAGGGTGGAGCAGCAGTTGAAGGAACAGAAGCTGAAGGCCGTGGTAAGCTCCACCAGTCTGGAACTGGGACTCGATATCGGAGACCTGGATCTTGTGATCCAACTGGGCTCACCCCGCTCCATCGCCAAGGGTCTGCAACGGGTGGGAAGGGCCGGTCACGCCCTGCAGGCGGTGGCCAAGGGCCGCTTCGTGGCCTTCGAACCCGATGATATCCTGGAGTGTTCGGCCCTGGTGCGCGAAGCTCTCAACGGTGCCCTGGACCGGGTGGAGCCACCGGAGTTGGGTCTGGATGTCCTGGCCCAGGCCCTGGTGGGGTTCTCCCTGCACGGTGAATGGAAGGTCGATGAGCTCTGGGAGCTGGTCCGCGGCGCCTGGCCCTATCGAAACCTGGAACTGGATGTTCTGGACGAGATCATCGATTACCTGAGCTCGATGGAGCTGTCCGAACAGGGCGTCTATCCCAAGGTCGGATACAATCCCGAGATTCGGACCATCTTTCCCCGTCGTTCCAGCCGCCTGCTCTATTACCTGAACGTGGGTACCATCCCCTCCCAGTCCAACTACACGGTCATCCTGGAGGCCACCGGGCAACCTCTGGGCAACCTGGAGGAGTCGTTCGTCGAGCGTCTGCGAACCGGCGACATCTTCGTGCTGGGAGGCCGGCTCTATGCCTTCCAGGGCCTGAAGGGATCGACCGTCCTCGTACGGGACGGACAGAGCCATCGCCCGACCATTCCCAGTTGGGGGGGTGAGGTGGCTGCCCGCTCCAGGGAGCTATCGGTGGCCGTAAGCGACCAGAGGCAGCGCCTGACCCGGGAACTGGAAGAGACCCTGGCAACCACCGATAATGACGAACAAGAGAAGGTCGGCCAGCTACTGGACTTCTGGAGTGAACAGTATCATCTCGACCCGGCAGCGACGAACACCCTGTTCAACCATCTTCATGACCAGTTGGCCCTGGCGGGGGTCGTGCCCACCCAGGACCATCTTCTGGTCGAAGGCTACCTGGACCCTGAGGGAGAGCCCGAGGTCCTGGTCCACAGCCCCTACGGCCGGCGCATCAACGAGGCCTGGAGCAGGGCCATCGCCGGTAAACTGGCCCGTCAGCGGGGCTGGGTGGTGGGCCTGACCGTGGCCGAGGAGGGATTCATCATGAGCCTGCCGGTCAAGATGGACCTGAAAGAGCTGGTGGGGCTGGTGAACCCGGTTGAGCTCGAGGCACTGTTAAGGGAGGCGCTCCGGGACAGCGAACCCCTGAAGTTACGCTTTCGCAACACGGCAAGTCGGGCCCTGGCGGTATTGCGCAATTACAGGGTCCACGAGGTCTCTCTTCGTCGCCAACGTCAACGGACCCAGGACCTTCTTGGTAAACTTCGCGATACCGATCATCCCCTCATGCGAGAGGCTCTCAAGGAGGTCGAGCACGAGCTCTGGGAGGTGGAAGAAGCCATGGCGCTTCTGGGAAGGCTGGCAACCAATGAGGTCAAGGTCTCGTTCCAGGATTACAGTACCAAGATCTCACCGATGGGGTTACCGATCCTGCTGGCGGGACTGATGGGGACCACTACCCTGGAAGAGCGGTGGAACCTCCAACGGGAACTGCATACCGAGATCCTGGCCCACCTCATCCCTGCCGACATGATCGGCAAATCGAGGTTCGACAGCGATGATATCAGGACCTTCTTCGACAAACGGCGCCAGGCAAGACCAACCCCCGAGGGTCTGCTCGGGCTGCTGGGTTGGCAGGGAGCCCTTGACCTTCTGGGGAGCAACGAGGGGCACGAGGGGAGCCTGGCCGGCCTGGTATTGAACGATGAAGATGGAGCTACAGGAACCAGTGGCACCGACGAGGACCGGTTTAAAAAGATGGCCCGGGAATTGATCCGATCCGGCAAGGTGGTGCCGGTCTGGAACGGAAGCGAACAACCTTGTTGGGCACCGGTAGAGCAGGCTGGCAACTACTATTCTCTGTACGGTCGCCCGGGACCTCTGAGCAAGACCCTCAAGGCGGCGCTTCAACGGCTGGGGAAGGGCGAACGAGTGAAAGCGAGGCATCTGGTACGAGGTCTGCGACGGGCGTTCGTGGCCGGCCATGACGCCAACGGCAAACTGGTCCCCACCCGACAACCCGAGGCCGGGACACGAGAGGAGGCATTGGAGTGGGCGGTCATCCTGAAGCTCCGGAGCCTGGGCCCCTTGAACTGCGAGAAACTGGCCCTGGAGTTAAGGCTGGAAGAAGCGGAGGTGACTGCGGCACTGGACCAACTGGCTTCCAGGGGAGTGGTGACCAGGGGCTACTTCATCACCGACAACGGACCCACCCAGTACCTCTGGACCGAGGATTGTGTCTTTCTGGAGCTGATGCTTGAAGGCGAATCCACGGTCGTCGAGGCCGACCGGTGGCTGACTTTCGCATGGGGTCGTTCAATGGCTCCCCACAGGGATTGGCAGACCGCCCTCGAAAGGATGGGGGGCGTATCCCATCCCCTCACGGTCTGGCAACGCTCCGCCGGTCTGAAGCTTCGGGATTGGTCGAATAGCATGATGGCCGGAGAGATCCTGCAAGGGAGATTCCGGGGAGGGCAGATACACAATCTACCGGCAGAGCTGGTTCCGCTCTTTGTCGGCTGCTTTCGTACCAAGGCGACATGGGGAAACCTGGACAAGGAGGTCATCGAATTGTTGCGGGACCATCCCCAGGGGCTCACCCGCCGTGAACTGACATCATTCCTGACCCTTCGCCATTCCCGGGAGGCCATCACCGAAACCATCAGGAGGTTGGAGGCGAATCTGAGGCTCCATCGGCGACCCCTGGCCGGCAGTGGCGGGACCAGACCCCTTCAGAACTACCTGGCCTTGCCCGAGATGCCGGAGGTGGATGAACCGAACGAGACCCTGATAGAACTGATGCTGGACGGCCATGGCCCTGCCACGCGTCATCAACTGTGGCAGCTCACCGGTCTGGACGGGGATGTCCTGACCACGGCCCTGGCCGGTCTCGAATGCCAAGGGCAGGTCGAGAGGATGGCCTGCGCCGGCCTCCAACCCCAGTATATCTTTCTTCTTGCCCGGGACCGGGATCCGATGCTGGGACATACAGGTCCCGGACCAATGGTGACATTGCTCCATCGCACCGATCCGTTCATCCTGGGCCTAAGGCGGGAGATCCAGGCCCGCTTTGGTGACAGTTGGACCCTGGCACTGATGGATGGAGGGCGGCCGGTTGGCGTGGTGGATATCGACCCACGACCTGGAGTGGTCGAGATCACCGAGGTCAAGTTACAACAGGATCGGCTCTGGCCCGCCCTGCTGAACGAGCTGCGACGATTGTCGGCATTCTATCGCCAGACCGCGGGCGAGGTGATCCTCTGGCGTACAGGGGCCGGAGGACCTCTGGGCCAGGCAAGTGAAGGTGTTCTGGACCACTTTTCCAGCGCGGGTTACCAGAGCCGATGGGACATACAGGCCCAGGGAGACCTGCTGGACGAGACCTATCCGTTCGGGAAGCTTTTGGCCTACATGCTGGCCTGTCAGCATATCCATCCCGCCCACCGATTCGCCTCGGGCCAGGCAGCCATCAGAGGCCTGGGTGAGATACGCGACCTCTTCGAGCTGTCGGTCAGGGTCAAGGGCCCCTTCAACTCTCCGGCGGACTATGCCCCTGAGCTGGGATTGGTGGTTGGTCCGGGGGCTTACGGAGCCCAGTCATATCTGAATATCGAAAGGGCCAGGCTGTTGCAGAAGGTCAGAGGGGTCAAGCTGACGCCGGACATGGCCGAGGTCCTTTCCCTTCTTCCAGATGGCGCCTCGTTGACCAAGGATATGCTGGCCAAACGGACCCGACTGGAGCGCGTCCAGTTCAACCAGGCGATACGCGGTCTGACCCAGGGGCTGCGATTGGTCAAGGACCCGTGGGGAGGTTTCACCCGACTGGAGCCCGGAAGAGCCATGGAAACCGAAGAGGCCATAAGGACCCTGGTGTTGAGAGCCATCGAGGAGGCGGGTATCGTCAGTTTCGAGGGTCTGACCAGGCTGTTGGCCAGGTACTGCGACGGTCCGAACCTGCTGGAAGCCCTTTCCGGTCTGGAGGAAGGGGGGATGATAGAGAAGGGCTTTCTGGACCAGGAGGAGGTCACGCTCTATTACATACTGGCGGGTAAGGCCTCAAAGCTGGGCAAGGTCCCCAATTTCAAGGGCGCCTACATCCTCTCTCCCACCGATCGGCTGGCCCAGGTGCTGACTTCCAGGATCAAACAGGAGTATGGATTGAGCGGGACCCACATCCTCTTTGAGGGAACCGCCATAATGGCCGCCTTCAAGTTGCGGCGCAGTGGCAAACGAATCCGGGTCATAGCCTACGAGGGAAACCAGACCAAACGATATGTGGTGGACGAATGGGCCCGCCAGTTCCACCTCGACCATAGCTGGGAGCTCGAAGGATAGAGATCGCCCATGAAATGAAAGGGTGGAGCATGGAAGAGAGAACGTCCGATCCGTACGTCAGGTCAGAACTGAGAATTCGACTTGACACAACAGGCCGGTCTGACCCGCTTGGATTTGGATCGGATGTTCAAGCGCCATCATACACAAGGCCATAGACCCGTCGCGGCACCTCGACATGGATCTGCCAGGCTCTGGTGTGGTCCATCAGACCGGATGTAAGGGCCTCCCGGGTCCTGCGGGGCACGGTCTTGGGCCCCATCACCGCTCCCGGACGGTTCGGGTCATCCAGGTAATCTGTCTCGAGCATGAACTCGCCGCCGCCTTCCAGCGCGGCCGCGAGATTGGTCCGGGAGGCGATGACCGACGGGACCAGCCCCCGGTTTGTCTCGGGTGTGGTCAGGGGTCCACTATAGTGTTTGACCAGTCGATCCAGTGGAAAGTTCACTCTCTTTGCCAGTTGGGCCAAACCCTCCATGACCTCGGGCGTGGCCGATTCTGTGTGCAGGATGGCTGCCACATTGGCCTCCCTGGCCAGCTCGAGGGCATACTCCAGGGTCCGGTTGGCCGCCGCCCAGACCTGGTCAGGGACCGGGTAATGGGGTCGCCCCACTTCCCCCAGGGCACAAGCCAACCCCTCCCGGGCCTGGCCGGCCGCAGCCTCCAGTCCCTGACGGTAGGCCTCCTCACCGGCTTCGGGCCCCAACCGCTCCATCAAACGGTGCAACTCGACCGGATGGGGAGCCAGGGCCACTCCCACGGCCTCCCGGGCCAGGCCCGCCTCCCGGGCCCTCTCGGCCAGATCCAGAGTGATACGGGCCTGGGTCAGCCATTCCTGACCGCTCTTCCACCCGGCACATGGTTGGGAATGGTAGGGTTTGTGGACCACGATCAGGTGGGTGCCACCGACATGGTTGAACTCCCTGACCGCGGCGACACCACGACCCGAGGGGTCCAGATGGAGATGGTCGTCGGTGATGTAGGGACATGACTCGTCGGGAAGGTCCAAGGCCGGGTTCATCAAAGGGCCTATACGCTGGACCGGTTAAGGTTTTTTTTATGGTTAGAGGTTTGGTTAGTGGTTAGTGGTTAAGGGTTCAGGATGTGGAACCGGAACAGATCAGAAATCGTCGTCCCAGTCTTCATCATCAGCCTGGCCGATACGGTAACGGCCACCGCGACGCTTCAGGACTATGGCCATGACCACAATGGCAATGGTCGCCCCGATCAGGGTCACGAAGAGCGCCTGGGCCAACTGGTCATCTTCCAGGGTGTTGAGGAAGCTCTCGAGGATGGTCTCTTCCTCATCTATGACCTTAAGGATCAGTTCGGCACCGTTGTCGTTCTCGTTGGTCTCTTGGGTGTAGTTGGACTTGTCCAGCTCGATCCGTAGGGTGTAGGTCCCGGTATCCTTGGGTTTCCAATTGGTCTGCACAACCTCGGATTCGCCGATGGGCAGGTGGATGATGACATCCCGCTTGAGCAGTATCTCGGTCCCGTTGCCCGCCTTCTTGACATAGAACAGGTATTCCACCGGATTGTTACCGTCGGTAGAGTCGCCATCAGCCTCGATCTTGGCTGATATCTTGACCGACTCGTCGACAACGACCTTCTCGATGAAGGCATTGCCGTTGACCATGATACCGTCCCGGCTGAGCTTGTTGTTGATGTTCAGGTTACTGGTATAGATCAGGGGGAAGGAGTTCTCGTTCTCCAGATGGTAACTGTTATCCTGGATATCCTCGAAATCGACGGAAGCCTTGAAGAGATCGGTGGGAGTGTCATCGAGATTGTATTTCCAACAGAACCTGATCTCGTAACCGGTAGCGACCTCGGCGGCCTTTGGGGTACAGAAAGAGGCAGCCTCGAACTTGGTGAGGTTGCCTTGGATGGAGAAGCTCCAGGAGTTATTCTTGATGGCCACACCACCGAAGGCCGAACCAACGGTGACGTTGAAGATGACCTGCTCATTGTCGAAATCGAACACCGGCCCATCGAATTCGGCCTCCACATGGTCCATGCGGAACTCGATGCGCGAGGGGTGATCGACTGAAGAAGATAGGAGAAAAACCTGATCGTTCTGAATGGGGCTGTAATCGTCGTTGCCGTTGTAGTCGAGTGAAAATGAGATCCGGTCGTCCCAGCGTTCCTCAAGAAGCTGGCGATTGGGAAGGGTCAGGTTGCCGGAGAAATGGACCGGCTCCTCGGCCACCCCCATGGTCTGGGTGTCC
>CAYSUX010000020.1:0-5081 GCA_964434315.1 uncultured archaeon | reverse complement strand
GAGAGTAAAGGTGACACCGTCCACGCCGTCGCCCTCCTCGGCCTGAGCCCACAGTTCGAAGGATATCTCGACCTCGACCCAGGTATCGTAGGCGACCGGTTGGGTCTGCCATCTTCCCACCTCCTGGGCGCCGTCCAGGTTGGTGTTGGCCCCCTGGGGGCACTCGTTCCTGGTATCATCCTCGGAGGTGGGGTAGACCGGGATCAGATCTCCGTTGTCACCCCCGTCCACCTGGCCATACCAGAACATGGAGAGGGTCTTGGTCGCATCCTCGGATTCGCCCCTTGTCGACTGGGGGACCTGAACGGCAAATGCCACCGCTAGAAGGAGTAAGGCTATGGCCACGGTAAGAGGACGACGCATTGGATAATGCCTCCTATCAATATGTTCACAAACCCTGGGCCGTTAATTAAAGGTTGCTCTGGAATGAATGGTCGAGAGAATGCCTCATTAACCGATTGGTGAACCGATTGGTGAACCGGTTGGTGAACCGGTTGGTGGGAGTGGACCCGACTGGTGGACCGGGTCGGAAAGGGTATATGGGGCGCTAACATCGAGGTCCTGCGAGGGCGCTCGCCACACTTGTTGGGATTAGCCCGCCATGCCTGTTGGGATGACCTGCTTGCCCGCCCGCTTGCCTGTGGCCCGAAATGGCCCTTGGGGTGACCTGCCCGCCATGCCTGTTGGAATTAGCCTGCCACCCATGCCTGTTTGGATAGCCCGCTTGCCTGTTGGGATGGCCTGCCATGCCTAATGGAATAGCCCGCCAGCCACGCCTGCTGGGATGGCTTGCCCGCCATGCCTGAATGACATGTGACTTGCCTGCCTGTGGCCGGAAATGGCCCTTGGGGTGACGGTGACGAGGGGCGGCCCTTCAACCCTGTTCGGCGTCCAGGATGGGCTCCTCTTTGACCAGGGCCTCGGCCTCGGTATCCTTGTCGGTCGTTATCTCGGTGCACTTGCAGGGCTTCTTGCCCATGCTGAGCGCCTGTTCCAGGGTCACGATGGTGCCGCCGTTGCGGGGTATGTTGATCGCGAACGGGCACCTGGACCTGTGATATCGTTTCGCATTCTGGGAGGTTATGAACTTGCCCTCTTCGATATCGTGATGCTGGTCAACGCCCTGTTCCTCAAGATGGGCAATGGGCTGACGGGGGCCATCCTCCTCCTTCTCCCGACCGGCCATCAACCAGGCCGTCCCCGCGCCTATCAGAAGACCCAGGAGGAACATCAAAGGCGATGCGGCGCTGGACTCACCAGCGAAGAAGCCGGCGATGCCGCCGACGGTTATCTCCATATCATTATTTCCCTCGTTCACTTCCTCGATGTGGTACCATCCGGTTGGACGTTGGATCACCTTGGCCTTGATATCATGGCTACCTCCCCCCATCGATGATTTGATAGTGGCAGAAGCATACTCACCAGGGTTAAGTGAACCGAAAGATTCATTGTGCTCCATCTTGCCATCCACGAATATCTGAATGTCGAAAGGGGGGCTGATTATTGTACCGGCCTTATTACACACAGCAGCGTAGATGTAACGCTCACCATCCATGTCATCCGTAGCACTAACATCGGCCACGAAAAGGTCAGGTTTTGGCCCGTCAACTCCAATGGCTATCAGGTGGGCCCCGAACCAGTCCCCAAGTATGATCTTATCATTGTAGACGGCAGGTTGAGAAAGAAAGGGGTCGGTGATCCTCAGATTCCAAACCTCATCACCACCCGAAGCATCGTAAGCTGTGGTGTAACCGACCCAGGAACCATCCTCGTTGGCATAGGTCGGTGCATAGACCATCCCATCAGCAGCCACCTGAGAGCCGAAGGGCGTTCCATGTAGGGGAGATTGCCAC
Organism: uncultured archaeon; assembly: GCA_964434315.1. Lineage (GTDB taxonomy): Archaea > Thermoplasmatota > Poseidoniia > MGIII > CAYLMJ01 > CAYLMJ01. The sequence goes on along the minus strand of CAYSUX010000020.1, from coordinate 3,228 downwards.
TTTATCTGACCAGTAACCGGCTCGAAAGCGTAAAGAAGACCATCCCAGGACCCGGCATATACCGTGTTATCGTATACTGAGGCCGAAGCACTCCATAGATCACCTGCGGTGTATTTCCACTCTACCTTCCCCTCGTTATCGGTCCTGCCGTCAAAGTCATCATCCCAGCCATTGTCATCGGAGTCCATCGATAGTCCCCACATGTTGCCAGAGGTGTCCCCAATGAACATCATATGGTTGTCCAGATCAAGGGCCACCGAGGCGTAACCGCTCCCTGCCCCCATGTCGATGGGACCCCATTCCATGGGGGTCTGGGTACCCGGGAAAGCATCCTCGAATCCCTGGTAGAATACCAACTCACCATCCTCCTTGTTGACGGCAAAGAGGTTCTCGTCCCAATCCACGATATAGACATAATCAGGTCCAATCGCGGGAGTAGCCGTGATGGCTCCGCCGGCCTCCTTGTTGATCTCCTGATCATTAGTGGGGTTGTACTCACGCTCTCCGGTCTCGAAGCGCCACTTCTCGGTTCCGGAATCAGCATCAATGGCGAATAGGAAGCCACTCACCGAACCAAAGTAAACGGTCTCTTCATCGAAGTTGGGTGAGGACCACCATTCATAATCAAATCCGTCATCGATTGTGATGAATTTCCACTTCAAAGACCCATCGTTCATGTCAATGGCATAGAGACCGTCGGCGCCTAGGTAGATGGTCTCCCGAGCCAAGTCAACCGCCGGGGAGGAGAGGACAGGATAGGGGAAATCCTCAGCATAATCATCGACTAGGAACTCCCATAGGACCGAACCAGAGGATTCATCGATGGCATATAGGTTTCCATTAGCGTGACCAGCATATACGATATTGTTAACAACGGCAACAGCTCCGTACCAGTAGGTCCATCCCAACACAGGATGTGGAGGAGCTTCGAATATCCAGTAAAGTTCTTCTGAGTCGGGAGCTAGGCCAGTGCTGGTTCCAGTGTTCCACTGGTTATTGCGCATGGAATACCAGTTCTCAGGTTCGACAGCCGGCTCGGTCTGGCCGGTTGCCAATGGCATCATGGCCGTCATAACAAAGAGGCCGATCAAAAAAAGGGAAGCTATCAAACAGAGATCGGTCTTTGAATCTCGGTTTGAACAAAGCATTGGGCGATACGACATGGGGATTCCTCAGGTAAGGGGGCGAATATCGCCATTCTATTTTAGGCTAGCGGGTTTCCACCGGTATCCGGCGCTTCAATGTCAGCTTCACGCCGTCGAAGTCACAGGCCAAGGCCAGGAGCTGGACTCCCGCGGCTTGAGCTTCCAGGCAGGCGTCGGCGAAGTCGGGGTCCATGGCCCGGTTGGGCTGCCAGAGTCGGGCATCGGGTCGCTGGATACAGAACAGGGCCCAGGCCCGGTAGCCTTCTTTGACGGCCAAAGCCAGCTCCCGGAGGTGACGCGCGCCTCGCAGGGTGGGGGCGTCGGGGAATATGGCGATGCCCCCTTCCACCAGGGTGCAGGATTTCACCTCCAGCAGACCCTTTTGCCCGTTATCACCTTCACCTTCACCTTTGCCTTCACTTTCACCTTCGCCTTCGAGCAGGAAATCGAAGCGGGAGCTGCCCCAGGTATGCTCGGGTCGGGCGACCTTCCAATCCCTCAGCTCCCTGATGGCGCCGGCGGCCAGGGCGGCGGCGGCAAGCTCATTGGGCAACCGGGAATCTATGGAAACCCATTGGCCCTGATAGTGGACACCCAGCACATCATGGGTCGTTTTTCTTTTTATATTGCTCGTCGATGGCAAGGCTTTCTTGAGGCTGACTTGCTCGCCACCGGTGAACAGCTCCTCCATGCGGCCGGGGTTGGGGCAGTGGGCGCTGACCATCTGCCCGTCGTCAAGCTTCACTTCCATCCTGAAACGATTGGGGCGGGAGCGAAAGGTTCCGTATAGGGGCTCAGCGGTCTGGACCACCGCCACTTCCTTCGGATGCCGTCGGTAGTTGTTGTTGAGTTTGCCTTTCAGACCATCACCCCCGCTCAAATCCTGTGTCAGACCCCCAGGAAGATACGGGCCACATCCCGGGTCCCGGGTGCCAGGCCCAGGGTGAGGATGAGAAGCTTTACCATCATCAACAGGCCCCGATTCTCCTTTAGATCCTCCTTGTAGACCACATCCAGCAGGTAGATTACCAGGAAGACCACGGCGGCCTTCAGAGGCAACATGATCAGGGCGGTACCGGTCAATCCGATGAGAAAATCGGGCAGCACATGCTTCTCTGAATATCCATAGCGATCGATGCCCAGGAAGGTGGCGGCCCCGTCCAGGAAATGGCCGGCGAAGAGGGCCATGGACAATGGGGTCAGGTAGGGAGCCACCTTCTCACCGTATCGGGGCGCGAGACGCCTGACCGCCAGCAACCCGCCCATGGTCGCCGTCATGGCCAGACCCCAGACCAGGGCCACCTCCCAGGCGATGGCCGGCTCGGGCTCGGCCCCCTCGTGCCAGGGATCGGCCATGAAGGCCCAGGCCCACAGAAGGGTCAGACCCACGGCGAACGTCCCGGCCAGACCCAGAACCATGACCGGCTCCTTCAAGGGTTGGGTTCCGAAACGCCGGAAGGCCATGCCACCAATGGTTGCCAACAGGGCCAGGACCGGTAATGGATGAACGATATGCCGAAGCTGATCGGTGCCCAGGTGCCAAAGCGTCAGGTACGACGCCATGAAGGCCAGGCAACCCAGGACCGCCATAGCGGCCGTCTTGACAGCGCCATCATCATCGAACCGCGGCCTCAGACGGTGATATACCCGGCGCAGGCAGGCACCCCAGAGCAACACCAGCACCGCCCCGGCGGCCAGGGTGAAGTAGATGACCGGGGCGATGAAGAGGTAGGCCAACGGCTCGCCGAAAAGCCGGGTATCCTCCAGGGAACGGGCGATGCCGCCCAGTATTATCAACGGCAGGCTGGCCAGGATGAGCTTCTCGTCAATGGGGATCCGGAGCCATTCCAGGAGCTTGTAGATGATCAGGCCGCCCAGCAGGAACAGGACCCCGTAGACCAGGGTATTGTAGACATTGTAGCCCTTGGAAGTGCCCTCGATATCCTCTTCCCTGGCATCGGCGATGACCGGCCCCGAGAAGTATTCGAAGAACAGATCGCCGGTGGGTTCATGCAACAGGATGAGCAGGAGTAGTACCACCGTTACGATCCCGGCCAGACCAGCGGTCAGTTTTGGATCCAGG
>CAYSUX010000019.1:0-20565 GCA_964434315.1 uncultured archaeon | reverse complement strand
CGAAGAAGTTGAGGGGGGCCGGGCGGCTGGCGGCGCTGTTGAGCACCATGGACCAGAGGCGGCTGCACTCCGCCGAGGAATCGACGGTCTCCCTGAGTCGTCCGCTGTCGAATCCGAATCCGGATATCTTCTCCAGCTCGGGCACCATGGCCTTCATCTGGGCCGCCACCGACTCCACATGGCTCTCTTCCACCTCACCCACGCCGCGGTGGGTCTCGATACCCATTAGGGGGGCGTCGAACTCCCGGGCGTACCAGGCGAACCAGTCCTTCACATCACGACACTGGTTGGTGTTGTAGATCAACACATCGGGCTTGGGTACCCCTTCGATACCGGGGTAGGCTTTGGTAAGAGGGGTCTCGCCCTTGACATAGGAGCCTATGTCCGAGGTCAGATAGGAGCAGATGTCCGGGGAGTAGCCCAGGGCGTTGGCCGTGGGAATGAGATCGGTAGCCATCCGAGTGGCTCCCAGCATCGCCCCGTGATTCTCGGGGAAATAGACCTTGAATCCAAAGGCCCTCAATAGCTCGGCTGGGCCGACACTGGTGCACCAGGCCACCTTCTGGGCCGGGTCCTTGGCCGCCGCGTCCAGCTCAAAGAAATAATCGGCCATGAGCTTCTTCATGGCTCCGACAGCAGCTATCCGTTCGGGCATCCGGATCACCTCCCGCTGAACTTGGGGAATCGTTTGCCCACCGAGGTCAATCCCTCGTAAGCGTCCTCGGTGGAGAATATGGCCTTCAGGTGGCTCAGCTCCAGCTCCAGACCCTTGGTCAGGGAGAGCTCGAAGCCCTCGTCGATGAGCTTGTTGGCCATCTTCAGCGCGAGGGGGGCCTTGCGGGAGAGGACCTTGGCCAACTTCTGCAATTGGGGGTTGTCCTCGTCCATGACCTTGCCATCCAGCAAGGCCGCCACATTGGCGTCCGAGAACTGCTCCTTGATCATCTGAAGCTCTTCGGGAACCTCGATATGGCGGTCGAACTTGTTACTGATGGCATGACCGGCCAGCCAGGGGTTCATGGTATCCAGGGTCACCACATCCTCCACCACCCCCAGCTTCTCGCCCAGGGGGGCCGGTATGGGAAACCCGGTGAAGATGAAGTACTTGGCCAGCTCCTTGCCCATTATCCGTGAGAGCCGCTGGGTCCCGCCCAGGCCAGGGTAGATGCCGATGCCGGTCTCGGGGAAGGCCATGGTCGGGGTCGGGGTGGCCACGATGGTGTCGCAGGCCAGGGCCAGTTCGGCGCCGCCACCCAGGGCCATGCCCGTCATCTTGCAGATGACCGGCTTGGGGGAGTTCTCTATGGCGAGCAGCAGCTCATGACCCACCCGGGTGAACTCCTCGATCTTATCCAGGCTCTTCTGTTCGATATGGCGGATGAAGTAACGGATATCGGCTCCGGCCACGAAGGCCTTGCCCTCGCCCTCCAGAACGATACGCTCGACAGCCGGGTCATTCTGAAGCTCCTTGAGCCGGGCTGCCAGTTCACCCACCAGTTCGGGATTCAGGGCGTTGAGGCTCTCGGGTCGGGCGATGATGAGCTGGCCGATGTTGTTCTCCACCCGGGTCAGCACCTGCCGGATGGGCCAGGGTTCATCCCGGGCCATTTGCCCGGCCAGGCAGGCCGGTACTTTCACCCCGTATCGCTTGGCGGTATGCTCCACGAAGGTCTCGGTCTTGTCCAGGCCCACCTTGTTCATCATGGCGAAGGGGCCCTGTCGCCAGCGTAGGGCCACCTTGGCTCCCTTCTCGATATCCTCGATGGTGGCAGCCTGCTCGTCCAGCATCTCCAGGGCCACGTAGAATATGGCTCCCAGCATCCGCCCCTTGACCGCCTCGTACCGCTCCTGATCCGCCTCTCCTTCCAGGATCCACTCCTGTCCCGACTCGGTCTGGGCCTTGAGCATCGGGGCGTGCTCGTAGAAGCGCCCCAGCTTGTCGGCCAGGGTGCAGGTGGAATGGTAGGCGATGGGGATGCCGGTCATGTTCATCAGGGCAAAGGGGCCGACCGGGGCGCCGGTGAGGTCGGCGATCACCTTGTCGATGGTTGGGATATCGCCCTCACCGGCCTCCAGGGTCCGGACCGCCTCGTTGAGCATGGGCACGAAGAACCGGTTGACCACGAATCCGGGACGGTCCCTGGCGATGACAGCTACCTTGCTCATCCGTCTGGCAAATAGCTCCATCCGCTCGGTGACCTCGTTGGAGGTGCTCTCCACCGGGATTATCTCCAGGAAACGGTTCATGGCCGGATGGTAGAAGAAATGAAGTCCCACCAGCCTGTCGGTGCGTTCGACGCTCTGGGCCAGCTCCGCCACCGAGAAGGAAGAGGTGTTCGTGGCCAGGATGGTGTGGGGTTTGCAGACCCGGTCCAGTTTGGCGAAGAGGTCGGCCTTGATCTGGAAGTCCTCGAAGACCGCCTCGATGATCAGGTCGCACTCGGCCAGATCGGTATGGTCCAGGGTGGGCCTGATGCGAGACACGATCTCATCGGCCTTCTGCTCGGTGAATATCTTCCGCTTGACCCCCTTGGCCAGGGTGTCCTTGATGCTCCGCGTTCCCCGATCGAGGAACTCCTGTTTTATGTCCAGCAACCAGACGGTCATCCCTTCCTGGGCGGCCTTCTGGGCGATACCGGCTCCCATGTTGCCGGCGCCAATGACTGCGATGGTCTCAAACATTGTCTCTCTCTCTTGCGTTTTTGTTTCTCAATTCCAGACCCTTGACCAGGGCCGTTATAGTACGGTTGTAATGGGCCGCGTCACGGGACCGCCCATACTCGGCTATCTTGCCGTTCAGGGCGTCTATCTCGGTAGGCAACCCCAGCTCCACATCGATGAGCATCGACGGTTTGTGATAGCCTCCCTTCTCCAGGTAGGCCAACCCTTGGTCGAAGAAGTCCTCCGGGAACTCCAGACCCAGTTGCACCGCCTCGTCCATGCCCTCCCTGAGAAGGGTCGCCACGACCTCCCGCAACCGGGGATGGTCCATGCATTCCTTCATGGTCAGGCCGGTCAGGGCCGTGACCGGTGCCAGGGCGGCGTTGAGGGCCGTCTTCTGCCACTCGTAGAGCTTGATGTTGTCGGTGTAGTCGGTGCGCAGGCCGGCGGTGGTGAGGATGCCTGCCAGCTCCCGTGCCAGAGGGATGTTGGTCGCCTCCATGGCGCCGATGTGGTTTGACCCGGTGAAGAAGGTCACCTCCAGCTCGTTGTCCCCGGCTATCCCGCCGGCGTAGTTGACCACGGTACGAAGGACACTCTCGGGACCTATGGCCTCGGCGATGAGCTCCTCGCAATCCAGGCCGTTCTGGAAGGAAACGACCTTCAGGTCCGGATAGCGGGAATGGACCTTCTTCAGGTCGGGAATGACCCGCTCCAGAATATAGGTCTTGACCGCCAGGAAGAGGATGTCCACCTCGTTCTCCAGTTGACCCAGTCCGGGACAGATGAGCTCTGGCTGCACCATCAGGTCGCCGCCCATCTGTTCTCGCGGGTCCAGCACCTTCAACCCCTCCTTCTTCATGGCCTCCAACCGTTGGAAGGCGATGTCGATGAGGGTCACCTCGTGGCCGGCCTGGATGAGCCTGGCGGCCAGGATGCCCCCGATGGGGCCGATACCGACAATTCCGAATCTCATTTTCTCACAACTTGAATTCTCTCTAGGGTAGCTCCAGGGTGTAGTAGAGCTTTATCTCCTCGATCTCCTCGAATATGCGGGGGACAACCTTTAGCTTCATGCCGATGGCCACCTTGTCCTCCGGTATCGTCTCACCGAACCAGCCCAGCAATCGACCGCCCTCCGCCAGGTCCACGACACCGATGTGGTAGGGCGCCTCCTCCTCGAAGCCCGAGGGTGGGGTGATGATGAGCGTGTGGGTCTGAAGTGTGCCCTTGCCGCTGTACTCGGTCAGCTCGAATTCCGGGCTTAGACACTCGGTACAATCGGCCCGGGGCGGGAAGGTCACAAAGCCACAGGCCTTGCAGCGCGAGCCCATGAGCTTGCCATCCTTCAGGTGTTGTGCGAACTCGGAGACCTTGGTGTAGGGCGCGAAATTGACCCTGCCGAACCATTCGAACATACTCAATCCCTCCTCAATACGTGGACGAAACAATATTGCCCGATGCCACCCACATTGTGGGTCAGTCCCACGTCGGCTCCCTCGATCTGACGCTTGCCGGCCTCGCCTTGCAGTTGCTTGACGACCTCCACGGTCATGGAGACGCCGGTGGTACCGATGGGATGGCCCTTGGCCTTGAGCCCACCATCGACATTGACCGGGTGGGCCCCGCCGATGTAGGACTGCTGATCGGCTATGAACTGGCCGCCCCGGCCCCGCTCGCAGAAACCCAGGTCCTCGTAGGCCATTATCTCGGCGATGGTGAAACAGTCATGAACGTCGGCCACCTTGATGTCCTTGGCCGTAACGTCAGCCATCTTGTAAGCCTGCTTTGCCGCGTCTTGCGCGCTGGGGATGGAGTGCAGGTTAGGCCGTTTGAGCACCGACATGGATGCTGAAGCGCAGCCCATGCCATCCATCCAGACCGGGGTGTCGGTCATCTCCCGGGCCTTCTCCTCGGAGGCCAGGATGAGGGCCGCCGCCCCATCGGCGTTGGCGCAACAATCGTAAACGCACAGCGGGGAGGCCACGACCGGGGAGGCCAGGGCCTTCTCCTTGGTGATCTCCTTCTTGAACATGGCCTGGGGATTCTGGGCCCCGTAATGGTGATTCTTGACCGCCACATCCAGCAACTGGTCATGGGTGGTGCCGAACTCGTGCATATGCCGCTGGGCGAACATGGCGTAGTAACCCGGAAAGGTGGTGCCGAATATCGACTCCCACTGGACCTCGCCCACCCGGCCCATCAGGGCCAGGATCTCGGGTGTGGAAAGCTCGGTCATCTTCTGGGCGCCGATGACCGCCATGACATCGTGAACTCCTGACTTGATGGCCATCCAGGCGGTGCGGATGGCGGCGCTGCCCGAGGCGCAGGCCACCTCGGTGAGCCAGACCGGCAGGGGATTGAGCCCCAGGTACTCCTGGACCACGCCGGGCAGGGAGCGCTGCTTGTGATATTCGGGCACCGAACCGATGACGCAGCCGTCGAGGTCCTTGCGCTCGATACCGACGTTCTGCAGGGCGTCCCGGAAGGGCTCACAGGCCAGCTCCTGGACCGTGGCGTCGCTGCGCCGGCCAAAGCGGCCGTGGCCATATCCCACTATCGCGACACGGCTCATATGTACTGACCTCCGTCCACCTTGACGACTTCGCCTGTGACATGGCGCGATCTGTCCGAGCACAGGAAGGCCACTACATTGGCCACATCCTCGGGATCGGCGGCCCGGCCGGTCATGGTCTCGTTGATGGCCTTGTTCAGGAACTCGGCGGGGATGTTGCGGGCCATGTCGGTCATGACCATCCCGGGCGCGACGCAGTTCACCGTGACATTGAACTTGCCCAGCTCCCGGGCCAGGGCCTTGCCCATGGCGATCTCACCACCCTTTGAAGCCGAGTAGTTGGTCTGGGCGAACTTGCCCCTGATCCCGTTGATGGAGGAGATGTTGACGATCTTGCCGTAGCGCTGATCCTTGAATACCTTGGCCGCGGCCTTGTTGTAGTTGAAGTAGCCTTTCAGGTTGACATTGATGACAGCGTCCCACTGCTTCTCGGACATCTTCCAGATGACCCCGTCCCAGTTGATACCGGCGTTGCACACAAGGATGTCCAGGCGGCCCCATTCGGCCACCACCCTGTCCACCATGGCCTGGGCCTGGTCGTGGTTCGAGACATCGGCCTGCACGGCCATGCCCTTACGACCCATCTTCTCGATGTCGGCCACGATGGCGTTGGCCTCATCGGCATGCTTGCGATAGTTCAAGGCCACATCGCAACCTTCCTTGGCCAGCACATAGCAGATCGCGGTCCCGATGCCCATGCTGCCGCCGGTCACGATGGCCTTCTTGCCTGATAGTCCTAGATCCATAATCTTCACCTTTTTCAATTGATATGAACCACAGAGACACAGAGAAAATAATGGTGAAATCTCTGTGTCTCTGTGGTGATATCCCGTCCTAGCGACCCTCCCATCGGGGTTTGCGTTTCTCAAGGAAGGCTGACAGCCCCTCATGGGCGTCGTGGGTCTTCATCAGCTCGTCCAGGTAGAGGGCTTCGATATCCTTCAACGCCTCGTGGCCCCCGGCGGCTCCTCGATAGACTGCCTTCTTGGTCAGCCTGATCACCTCGGCGCTGAGAGCCCTGAGCTTGTCCAGGAACTCCTCGGCCCGGGCGTCGAACTCGTCCACTTCGTAGACCTGGTTGACCAGGCCCAGCTCCAGGGCCTCCGGGGCCTTGATGATGTCGCCGGTCAGGATCAGCTCCAGGGCCTTGCTCATATGCATCAGATTGGGGAACTCCAGGGCGGCGATGGGGGGGAAGACGCCCACCTGGATCTCGGGCTGTCCGAACTTGGCCTTCTTGGAGGCCAGCACCAGGTCGCAGTAGGTGGCCAGCTCGCAGCCGCCTCCCAGGGCCGAGCCCTTGACCAGGGCGATGGTTGGGATCTGTATCTCGTTCATCCGCCTGAAGATGCCGTCGAATATCTCGATCATCTCGGTGGCGCTGTCGCCCATGTGCTCTCCCACGTCCACCCCGGCCGAGAAGACCTTGCCGGTGGAATGGAAGGCCACGGCCTTCAGGTCCTTGCGAACCTTCAGCTCGTCCAGGGCGCTGTTGAGCTCCTTCATCATGGCGATGTTGAGCACATTCAGCGGTTTCCGGTCCAGCTCGATATAGGCTATGGCCTCCTTCTCGGTCACCTTTAGCAATTCGAAATTCGAACCCATGCTCTCACTCCATCACACAGATGCCCCGCACCATGCCGGGCTCGTTGGCCGCCAGCTTGTCAAAGCCCTTGTTCAGCTCGTCCAGCGTGAAGCGGTGGGTCACCATGTCCTTGAGGTTCAGGTTACCCGAGCGTACCAGCTCGATGAGACGGGGGTAATCCTGCAGGCCGCAACCCAGCGAGCCCAGGACGGTCATCTCGCAGAACATTATCTTGCCGACAGCCAGCATCGCCGGCTTGCCGCTGTATCCCACGGTTACCAGACGGGCGCCCCACCGCAGGCTGTTGAAGGCCTGCTGGATGGTCTCGGGCCGACCGATGACCTCGAAGGCCACATCCACGCCGCCGCCTCCCGAGATCTTCTTGACCGCTTTGGGCAGAGCCTTGGCCAGGGCCTTGGGCTTCTGCTCGTCGGGGATGTCGCCCAGATCGAGCTTCTTCGAGTTTATCGTGGCCACGGCCCCCACTTTGCTGGCCAGCTCCAGCTTGGCGTCGTCGATATCGACCGCGATGACGCTGCCCCCGGCCAGGGCCGACATCTGGACCGTCGATAGGCCCACGCCGCCGCAACCCAGGACCAGGACCCACTCGCCCGGCTGGACCTTGCCCCGGTTGACCACGGCGTGATAGGGGGTGGAGATGGCATCGGAGATGACACAGCCCTCCTCCAGGGGAATGGGCTCCGGCAGGTGGAAGATGTCGCTGGCAGGCACGCAGATGAACTCGGCAAAGCCACCGTCGCGATGGTTTCCGACCATGGTCTGTTTGGCGCAGATGGTGCCCCGGCCCGAGCGGCAGTACTCGCAGACCCCGCAGGCGAATACGGGCGGGATGAGGATCCGGTCGCCAATCTTCCACTGTTTGACGCCTGAGCCCAACTCGGCTACGGTTCCGGAGATCTCGTGGCCCAGGATGATGGGCGGCTTCTGGGCCGTGGGCAGGCCCTTGATGTAGTGGAGGTCGGTACGGCAGAGACCGCAGGCCGCCACCTTGACCTTGACCTCGCCGGGTCCGGGCACGGGGTCGGGCCAGTCGGCCTCGATGCGCATGGGCTTTGAAGGATCGTGAAGTACGGCAGCACGCATAAAATTACCTCTAGGTGATATTGGATTGACGTGACAGTGGCTTCCCCATTATAACAGTTGATAATATCGCCGGGCATTTCTCAGGCTAACGCCGGGTATTCCTCGGGCCTCTTCAACCCGGCCGGCCAGTGACACCGGGGCGCCGTACAGCGCTGTACGATGGCTAAGAGCAAGGCTGGCTCGGCTGGCCCGCATCTCTCGCCCTCCGGGCCGGCGGTGGCCTGTGGCCATGGCCCCTCAACGCCGCATCATTCCAAGAACAGGAATGGCGGCGAAAGCAAGAGGAAAAGGCCAGGGCCAACAAGAAGCCGGTCACCCAAGTCGAAGCCCGGGATGAAGCGCCCAGGTTCTTTGCTGGTCTGGAGGGGGGCAGGGCCGCGGTGGGGTAGGCATGTTGAGTTGAGGGCGTGGCCCTATGCTCTGCCGAGTGGCTGCCAATCCATATATTCAATCTTGAAGCCGGGCGCGGCGGCTGCTCAACGGGCCGATAGGGCACCCTCACTGCCTGGCAAGAGGTGGGTCGGTAGGTCCGACACTGAGGTGAGATAAAACATACACCCGCCGACCAGCTCTCCAACCTTCTTGACCTGGTACGGGTATTCAGACGAAGCGTTGAGCTACCTTCTGCAAAAGAGAGCGTCAAACAGGGTTGGAATTGGAAAGAGGCCAAGGCCGGAAAACCCACCCCATAGAGGAACTCTGGGATGGCCTCGAAGCCTGACCCTCAGCGGTCCAAGCATGTCGAATTCACGCCGTCTATCAAGCGAAATCTGCGAAAACTCATAAAAAAGTATCCACGAATTCGTGATGACCTTCAGCCGATACTCGATAATATGATAAAAGGAACCATGCCCGGTGATCTTATACCTCAAACCGGCCATTCCATCTATAGCCCGAACGCTTACCACGCCTCAGGTCACTGTTGCGAATCCTGACCTTGTAGGCTGCTCTACTTACATATACCACCGGACAGGATAATCCTCATCACGATTTATTCCAAATCCGATCAAACGGATATTTCTCTGGTTACCATTCGTCGACTTGTAAAGGATTTATGACTTCATCCGTCATCCGTCATCCGTCTTTTGGAATTAAGAGCGCTTGCAGAGCTACGGCTACTGCTCAATGGGGCAGTGAGGCGACGAGTCGGGCGACTGTTGCTCGCTGGGAGGCGGTGAGGCGGATTTGGCTTAGCGACAACGGCCCGGCGTGGGGCGGGGAAAGCGGCGCCCCGTCTGCGACACTGCTTGACGTCCAGATCCACCCTAACCGGCGATGGAATCGATAATGTTGTTGAGGGTGCTACTGGGCTTCATGCACTTGGCTGCCAGCCCGTCGTCGGGCTTGTAGTAGCCGTTATAGTCCTGGGGTGCGCCCTGGGCGTGCATCAGCTCCTCGGTTATCTTGGCCTCGTTGTCCATCAATGCCTGGGCGACGGGGGCGAACTTGCCCTTGAGCTCGGGGTCGGAGTCCTGATCGGCCAGGGCCTCGGCCCAGTATGTGGTCAGGTAGTAGTGGGCGCCCCGGTTGTCGATCTCATTGACTATTCTGGATGGCGACCGGTTGAGGTCCAGGTACTTGCCGTTGGCCAGATCCAGGGTGTCCGCCAGAACCTGAGCCCTGGGATTATCGAAGGTGATGGCCAGGTGTTCCAAGGAAGCGGCCAGGGCCAGGAACTCTCCCAGGGAATCCCATCTGAGGTGACCTTCCTCCTGGAACTGCTGAACGTGCTTGGGCGCCGATCCTCCCGCGCCGGTCTCGAACAGTCCCCCCCCGTTCATCAGCGGGACTATGGAGAGCATCTTGGCGCTGGTCCCCACCTCCAGGATGGGGAAAAGGTCGGTCAGGTAATCACGCAGAACGTTGCCGGTCACGGAGATCGTATCCTCAGTGCGGCTGATCCTTTCACACGAGAACTCGGTAGCCTCCTTTGGGGTCATGATCGGGAGCTCCAGGCCGGAGGTGTCGTGGTTGGGCAGGTAGGCCTTGACCTTCTTGATCAGCTCAGCGTCATGGGCCCGGTCCTTGTCGAGCCAGAAGACTGCGGGCCATCCGGTTGCCCTGGCCCTGGTAACGGCGAGCTTGACCCAGTCCTGGATCGGCAGGTCCTTGACCTGGCACATCCTGAAGATATCGCCATCCTCCACCGGGGTCTGAAGCAGCACGTTGCCGGCTGCCGAGACCACCCTGACCGTTCCGTTGCCTTTGATCTCGAACGTCTTGTCGTGGGATCCGTATTCCTCGGCTTTCTTGGCCATCAGGCCAACGTTCTGAACGGTACCCATGGTGGAGGGATTGAAAGCTCCGTTCTTTTTGCAATGGTCAACCACGACCTGATAGACTGCGGCGTAGCTGGAGTCCGGGATGGTGTATTTCGTGTCGTAGGCCTTTCCGTCGGGCCCCCACATCTTGCCGGAGTTCCTCAGGGCGGCGGGCATCGAGGCGTCGATGATCACATCCGAGGGGACATGCAGATTTGTGATCCCCTTGTCCGAGTTGACCATGGCCAGCCTGGGCTTCTTGGCGTAGATCGCCTGGATATCGGCTTCTATCTCGGCTTTCTTTTCGGCCGGAAGGGTCTCGAGCTTGGCATACAGATCGCCCAGACCGTTGTTGGGACTGATACCGAGCTGTTCGAAGGTATCGGCGTGTTTGGTAAAGAGCTCCTCGAAGTAGACCGAGACCACGTGTCCGAACAGGATGGGGTCTGATACCTTCATCATGGTTGCCTTGAGGTGGACCGAGAACAGGATGTCCTTGGCCTTGGCGTCATCTATCTGTTCAGCCAGGAAGGCTCTAAGGGCTTTCTTGCTCATCTTGGAGGCGTCGATGATCTCACCTTCGAGCAGCGGGGTCTGCTCCTTGAGGACCGTCACGTTGCCATCCGCGCCCACCATCTCGATCCGGCAGTCGCCGGCATCGGCTGCGCCTACGGTAGTGGCCGTTTCGTTATGACAAAGATCGCCGCCGCTCATTGTGGCCACATGGGACTTCGAGTCCGGTGTCCAGGCGCCCATGGGGTGGGGGTTCTTCTTGGCATAGTTCTTTACCGAGGTGGGGGCTCTCCGGTCGGAATTCCCCTCCCTGAGAACGGGATTGACGGCACTCCCCTTGACCAGATCATAGATCGCCCTTATCTTCTGCTCCTCCTCGTTGGAGGGTTCCTCAGGATAATCCGGTAGGTTGTAGCCTTTGCCCTGAAGCTCCTTGATGGTTGCCAAAAGCTGGGGGACGGATGCGCTGATGCAGGGCAGTTTGATGACATTCGCCTCCGGCTTTTTGACCAGTTCGCCAAGCTCAGCGAGGTCATCTGATACTCTCTGCTCGTCGGTGAGCCGGTCGGGAAACTTCGCTGTGGTCCTTCCTGCAAGGGAGATGTCCCGGGTCTCGACGACCACTCCTGCCGCGTCGGTGAAGGCCTTGACGATCGGTAGGAAGGAGTAGGTGGCCAGAGCCGGAGCTTCATCAACCTTTGTCCAGATGATCTTCGACTTCATATCTGTCATATTCGCGCCTCCAAATTCAGGTTTGGCGGGTGGATTTTCCGCATTGAAAGCGGGTTATATAATTCTTTAGGATAAGTGGTCGGAGTTTGGACCGGATAGGCCCTTGAATTATCGTGAAAAATCATTGACAGTTCTCAAATGGAGCCATATTGTCACCCCTCCTGACCCACGTTGCACGCGGCACTGCCGAGTCCCACGTCATGGCTGTGGCCTGGCATGTGATGGTCACCGAGCCCCCTCATGCTACGCATGGCAGAAAGTCCGCCTCCACGCCCATAGCCGTCGCCAGGCCCGCACACTGCTAGGCCGAAGCCGGGGTCCGTCCTGCCAGCCGAGAGTGCGGATCGAACGGTTGACAATGAGTTGCGGTTGGCCGCTGTCGCAGGAGGGGGCGCGGTCGGAAGGTCCGCCCGCCTGCTTTGAATGGAACAAGGATGCTTTTTATTCGACCCGCCCATGGCCTATCATGCAGCCCTTCCCGCTCCCGGAATCCGATAAGGCCTCCTACAGCCCGACCATCGATGGTACGACCGTCGCTGTGGGCATCGTCATCATGCTCATGGTCGCGGGCGGGGCCTGGGCCCTGGTGACCGGTGTGGGCAAGTACGAGGAGCCCCGCTACTACTGGGTCGAACTGAACTACCGGGCCACTCAGACCATCGGGCCCGACAACGAGATATCCCTGGCCGCCAACCCCACCGATCCGCGGAACCTCATCGCCGGGTCCAAGGATTACTTCCTGGGCGAAGGGGATCGAGCCTGTGACGCCTACCGGGTCTGGTCCGGCGTGTTCTGGTCCATGGACGGCGGCAAGACCTGGGAGAACAGCCTCTTCCCCGGCTACGATGAAGATGGGGATCCCGACCCCGGCAACGGTCTGGCGGACTACGATTGCGTCTCCGACCCGGTGGTGGCCTTCGGCCCTGACGGCACGGCCTACTACTCCGGGCTGGCGGTGGACAGAGGGGGAGACCTTCCGATAATCGGTGTGTTTGACACCCGCTCCGGGATCTGGGTGGCCCGTTCCCTGGACAACGGCTCCACCTGGTCCCGACCCAAATGGGTGGACCGCTCCGAGACCCAGAACGAGTTCCATGACAAGCAATGGTTCACCGTCGATCCTTTTACGAATTACGTCTACGTAACCTGGTCCCAGTTCTACTGGATGGGGACCTATTTCAAGGTGGAGATATCCTTCTCCCGCCTTACGGACTGGGATAGCCAGTTCCAGACTCGGGTTCCCCTTGGCGATTACATCTCCCCCTCGATATCCATCCAGGGCTCCATGCCCGTTGTCGGCCCCGACGGCACCATCCATGTCACATGGATGGACCACAGCCGGGGCTGTCTGCGCTATACCCGTTCCGACCGGCAGGGTGCCGCGTCCTCATGGGATACGCCCCGTTGTGTCGCCGATGCCGAGCCCGCGCCCCGCGACGAGCGGGAATACCGCACCCCCACCTTCACCTCCCTGACCGTGGACAACAGCGATGCCAATACCGCGGGCAACCTCTACGCCGTCTGGGAGGACCGGCAATGGGGCGATGTTGACGCGGCCTTCACCATGTCCACCGACGGTGGCGACACCTGGAGCGACCCGGAATCGTTAAGCCCGGACGGCGAATACGAGGATTCCTGGAACTTCTTCCCCTGGCTTGACGTGGACGACAACGGTCTGGTCCACCTCATCTACTACACCGAACACTGGGCCCTGATGGAAGACAATGACCATCTTGATGTGGCCTATCGCTATTCCAGCAACGGGGGCGTCAACTGGACCGAGCCCTATCGCCTCACCACCAGGTCCTTCGATCCATTGCTGGGCTACCACCAGCGCGGCCAGCCATTCATCGGCGATTACAACCAGATAGATACCTCGTGCTATCCCGACGGCGAATGCTGGGCCTACGCCGGCTGGGCCGACACCCGCACCGGCGAGAGCGAACTCTGGACCGCCGCCATCGAGGTGCCGCTGCCCGAGGGAACCATCGACGAGATGGGCGTGCTGTGGCTGTGAGCCGCGGCCCCACCCACAGATAAATAGGCGTCCTGCGATTCGGGCTTCCATGGCCGTGTCGCATGCCGACGGCGATGATGCCGAGGCCCACCGCATTCTGGAGGCGGTGGATGGGGGGCTTGCCGCCTTGCGCCGCTTTATCGATGGCGCTCTCGACCACCCCTGGATGACCGAGCTGGGGGTTTTCGACACCACCCGCATCAAGCCCACCGAACTGGTGGCCGAGTTCGGCCGCGACTCCGGCGAGCGGCTCTACGAGATCGCCCTGGCCTGCTTTGATGAGTCCTGCCTGATCTTCGATAAAAAGACCGACAAGAGGGTGTGGCGGCTGGCCGAGGCCCTCATGGCCCTGCCCCATGGCCGGACCACGGCCCTGAAACGGCTACTTTCCCATACCGGGTACAGGCGACTGAAACCCAAGGAGGCCCATTTCACCATCGAGCGGGACGCCCTGGCGGCGGCCGAGCTGGGACTTGTGAGCACACACCGGCAGGGGGAGAAGCGCTACCTGACCATCTCCTGTGACGGGCGGGAGATGAAGGAGGAGGTAATGCTGGCCCTAAAAGGAGCCATCGAGAACCAAATCCGGGTCATCCGGGAGGCCTTTACGGCCTTGGCCATCGGCAAGCTCCAGGAACGTTTCCGGGTCATCGACATCATGACCTACAACCGGCAGCGCTTCGTGGCCGCGTTCGGCAAGCAGCGCGACCCGGTCATCTTTGAACAGGTCCTTCGAACCATGGGTCGCCGGGGTTACAGCATCGTGGGGGACCGGCCCCTGCTCCGGTTGTTGAGGGCCTGGACCGCCCTGCCCGAGGCCAGGACTCTCAGTCTGGCACGCCTGCTCAAACAGGAAGGCTACGTCGGCCTCGACAGACCGATGAACTTGGCCCGTACGGACCTGGCCCATGCTGAGAGACTGGGCTTTCTGACGACCACCAGGAAGGGGGGCAGAGTAACTCTCCAATTAGTGGACCCCGAGGCCAGGATCGAGGAGTGGGAGGCCAAACAGGAAGCTCTACGAGCCTATTTTACCCAACTCCTAAAGCTCGAACTGACACCCAGATTGCGGGAGACCCTGGAACTGGCGTTACGGGCAGTGGCCGAACGCCGGGCCGATCAGACACTCCATGCCAGGCTGAAGGAGCTACTAACCGACCGGGGGCGGCCCGAACCCCTGACGGCGCGTAAGGCCTCGGTCTATCTCAACGAGTTCGACGACTATCTCTCCAGAAAGCTCGAGATCTCGTTCAAGCTCACAGCTCTGGAGGCGATTCCCGCAGGGGAGTTAGTACCCGGCGTCCATCCCGAGCTCTTCTCCGGCCGCTATCTTCTGGAACTGGAACGGTGCTTCCGGAGGATACTGGAGCCCTGCGACGACCCACGAAGTGAGTTCACCCGCCTGGTCGCGCTCTTGGAACGACGACTCCTGGCCTCTGGGTCCTCCGATACCGGGAAGCCATCGGAAGCGGCGGATCGCCCGGCTGAGACCCTGACCGCGAAGGCGCTGTGGCAGAGGGTGGCGGGACTGGCCCAGACCCACGATCTCAAGGTTCACGAACTGCTCCTGCTGAAAGCCGTGGCCGGTTGCTGGAAAGGGGAACCCGCCCCCTTGGATGTGGTAGAGGAGGCCTACCGGCAGGATTGCGCCCACCTCAATCACCCCCCCAGTCAACGCAACACTATCACCAAGTACGCCTCCCGCCTGGTCCAGGAAGGCTATCTGACCAAGAGCGTGGAGCCACCGCGCCTGCGCAACACTCCTGTGCGCCGTCTCTCTTACCTCGCACCCCAAGAGAAGGCCCGGCCACCGTTGATCGAACTGGAGGCTCTGCTGGTGGACTTATTTAGGGTCAGCCCCCTTGGTCTTTGATCGTATGATCTCTCGTTCCCAGCTTCCAGGGCTGGCCCGCCAAATACTGGATAAAGCAGGATTAGTTGACAGACAAGCGGATATCGTGACCGTGATACTAGCCGACCTGCTGACAGGAGATCTGGTCAAGCGGCACCGCCTGGTGAACACCCATGAGATCGACCGTGAGGTCCTGGCCGCGGCCTATGGTAAAAAGCGAGCCCGCGACATCATACAAGGGATCATCGATACTCTCCGGCAGGGTGGGCTCAGCATCCCTCGCGGCGGCAAGCTACTCCGGTTACCCCGGGTGAACCTCGATTTTCCCCAGGATGCCAGAATATATTTGACCGCCCTCTTCAAACACCCGTTCTATCAACGGTACAAGAACCCCTGGCGCGAGGTCCATCATGATGTGAATATATGCTTGCACGCCGGTCTGCTGGACCTTCAGGAAGACAAACGGGGTGAGTTCATCTATTTTGTGAAGCCCTCGGAACGCCTCCATCTGGAACAGACCAAGTGCGAGGCCCTGGCGGCCTACTTCGAACACCTGCTGACCTTCGGGCTGACCCGTAAACAACGTAACGGTCTGACCCTGGCCGTCGAGGCCGCCCGGAGCAGATATCTCGGCCAGACCCTCCATGCCCGGATGAAGGAACTACTCACCAAACGCCAACGACCGGGACGTATGACCGTTCGCGACGCCTCGGTCTATCTCAACGAACTGGATACCTCCTTGAGCCGCAAGCTGAACATTCGTTTCAAATTCACCGCCCTGGAGGAGATGCCCGGCATTGATCTCGACCCCAAACGCCATCCCGAGTTCTATCCAGGGTATGTCATCCACCAGATGGAGGTCCTGTTGCGGGACCATCTCTCGGACTTTGCCGACAAGGAACGGGTGTTCAATGACGTGGTGGCCGGTCTGCGCCATAAGCTCCTGGCTCCCACGCCCCTCACCGCCGACGAGCGTCAGGCTGAGGAGTACTTCGACTGGGAGAAGCTGTGGAGAAAGGTCGGCGGCCTGGCCCAGGCCCACGATCTCAAGGCCCACGAGCTGCTCCTGCTCAGGGCCGTGGCCGAAGCCTGGGAGGAGCAGCCTCTGACCCTGGCCGAGTTGCATGACCCCTATGAGGACGTCTGCCACGCCTGGAGTGTGCCGGCCTCCGAGCGCTCAGCCGTTTACAAGTACGCCGCAAGACTCACCAAGGCCGGCTACCTGACCAAGCAAGTGGGCAAACCCCGCTACAAGCACACCGCCGCCCGCCGAGTCTCCTACTACACGCTTCAGAAAGAGAAGGCCCAAGGGTTGCTGGAGAAGTTGGAGGTCCTGAAGGAGGATGTAAAAGGATGAGGCAAGCGACCCCGTAACAACAACAACAACATCATCATCATCATCACCACATACCGGGTGGACCGAAAATGACTCTCTGCTACATCTGCGAGAAGGGCGAGCTTGAGACCAAAGAGGTACCCTACCACTATGGCGAGTTCCATGTTGGAGACTACGAGGCCGAGGTCTGCCCCGATTGCGGTGAGGTCTTCTTTACCGAAGCCGCCGGCGATGCCATGGACGCCAGGGTCAAGGAGCTGGGCCTGTGGGGCCTGGAGGCCGATGCCAAACTGGGTAGATCGGGTCACTCCCTGATGGTGCGCCTGCCCAAGGCCCTGGCTGATTTTGTCGGCGCCGAGGCTGGCCAGAAGGTGCACCTCGCGCCACTAGGCCCTCGTAAGATTTCTGTAGAGGTGGTGGAGGGTGGCGGTTGAAGGGGCGCGAATGAATACAACCACCAACCACCCTCAAAATAGAAGCCGCCAAGCAGCCCTATCCCTATCAATTCCTGACCATTCATATTTCATCAATTCCCATTTCCAATACCATTAAAGCCGTCCATCCACTGCCCTTTTCACAGGGGCTGGCCTTGATGTCAGATACAATGGTCAATAATTGGTCCGGTTCTGGTCGAATGACTTTGAGAATGACACGCGTCTTCTGGGCTGCGGCTCCGGTTTTCGTCACCTTCATCGCCCTGCTCGGCCTGGCCGGGGAGGTGGAAGCTGATCCCGGCGATCTCTGGTTCGACGATTACAACTTCACCGTGTCCGATGGCTTCGGCGACGGCTACAATGACACCGTGACCTTTTCATATGATGTGGATACCGAGGCGAACGAGACCGAGAACGGTACTATCGATATTTATATAGTCAACATCGAGAACGTTACTCTTCTCAACGCTTCCTGGGATCTGACCGTCAACGGCACCGGTGACGAGGATCTGAACTGGTCATGGTCGTGCATGGACCAGACCACCGACAGAAGCGGGAACTACGCATTGTTTGTCAATCTATACAATGAATCCAGCAATATTACCCAGGAGGGCATCAATACCACGGTTTGGCTGGAAACGGCAGAGGAGGCCTGGTTCGAGAACAAAACATACATGTTGTCAGATTCGTTAAAAGAAGGGTACAACGACACCATCCATTGGACATTGCCCCTAGTTACCCGGGCGAATCACACTCAGGAGGGTGTGGTCCGGGTCATGGTATTCAACGCAACCCTGGGTGTCTTTGACACATTCGATCTTGATTTCAACATCACCGGCAATTCCAGCGCTCTGCTCTATTTCAACTGGACCGCTGGGCAGACCGGCAACCATTCTTTCTACATTTACATCTACAATGCCTCCACCCAGCTTCTACTCCACTACCAGATCCATGTTGTCGAACTTGTTGCCTTTCCCCAGGACGCCTGGTTCGAGAACAAGACCTTCGAGCTGTTCGAATCGATGCGAGAAGGCTACAACGATACCATCAACTGGACCTTTCCATTGGTGACCTGGGACGATTGGACCCAAGAGGGCATATTACGGATCATGATCACCAACGCCACCCTGGGAGTCTACGATACCAAAGATATCGAGTTCAATGTTACCGGCAATTCCAGTCAACCATTTCACTTCAACTGGACCGCAGGACTGACCGGTAACTACACCTTCATTTTCAATGTTTACAACGCCACCCTTGAGCTCCAACTCCATTCCCAGACCCATATCGTCGAGCTTGTAGCTTTTCCCCAGGGCGCCTGGTTCAGTTCTTTTGATTGCTGGTTCGAGGATCGGTTGAACGATACCTTCGAGGACACTATCCACTTTAATTTCGACCTTGCCACCTGGGACAACTGGACCCAGGATGGTTGGATCGACATCACCGTTCGAGAGGTTCAAAGTGGAATAATGGTCAACAGCTCGGAACTCTACTACAATGTTACCGGCAATGTGATTGGCGATTCTGTGGAATGGAACTGGACGGCTCAGACCACAGATCGTTTTTCTTTCACTCTTGAAGTCTACAATGATTCGCGGCAAATCATGTTCGATACTCGATTATACGAATACAAACTGGAAGTTCCCTATGAATTCGCCTGGTTCGACCCTGATATCGCCCTTGCCGAACCCCGCTTCTACTTCGTGGATTTTGCCATCGACATCGACACCTGGAACAACTGGACCCAGGAGGTCCTGCTCAACATCACCGTCTTCAATGGTTCTGTCCCCCACATCGAGGCCATCCACTCAAAGGAGTTCAGAACCAACGTGACCGGCGAGGACGACGACCCCCTCACCTGGCGCTGGACCGCTCCCGAGGATGGCGACTATACCTTCGGCATCTGGCTCTACAACGCCTCCGGTGAGCTCTATAACAGCAGGAGTTACGAGTTCGATCTTAAGAATGTCACAGATGGGGCCTGGTTCGGTCAAAAGCAGATCGTCACCCGGGATCTCCATGGCGACGGCCTGACCGAGACTGTGGTCCTGAATTACGATATCGATACCTTCGCCGAACAGACCCAGGCAGGCTATCTGAACATCTATATCCTGAACAGCGATGACAAGATGGTCTACCACAACTCCCCTGGAATCCAATTCAATGTGACCGGTGAAATCGACGAGCAGGAACAATGGAGCTGGACAACCGAAACCAACGGTACCTTCACCCTCTATCTCCAACTGCTAAACGAAACCGCCAGTCTGGTCTATCACGAGGATAACCTGACCTTCAGCCTGCTTGCCCCGATTGAAGCCGCCTGGTTTGCCTACAAGAATTACACTGTTGCAAATGGTACGGTGAACTTCACCTTCAACATCGATACCTGGGACAACTGGACCCAGGAGGGGGCGTTGTTCATAGATGTTCTGGCCAATGGGTCACAGCTTGTGGACAACAGCGTCCTGCTCTTCTCGGTCCACGGTGTGGCCAACAACGACCTGCTCTACTGGAACTGGACAGCTCATAACAGTGGCAATTACACCGTTGCCATCTCTATGGTCACCAGAGACCTGGAGACCACCTTCCACAACCAGAGCCACCGGTTCCAACTGAATGTCCCGGTAATTATACCCAACCGACCCCCCACTGCCTTCGCCACGGTGATGCTGGAAGGAGAGCCTGCCACCCAGACCGACGATAAGCTGGAGGTCGAGTTGAGCGCGGCCATCGTCTTCTTGCCCGCCAATGTCAACGACCCCGATGGCGACGATCTTACCTATGCCTGGACCATCGAGGGTCATACATATGTGGGTAGCGATACAGGCGATGGTGAAGGCAGGTTATCCTGGAGTTTCATCAAGGGCGGCACCTACATGGTCATGCTCACCGTTCAAGACGGCAGGGGAGGCAGTCATTCCGACAATGTGACGGTGGTCGTGGTGCGATCCCAACCGGTGGAGGATGACGATGATGATGACGAAAGTAGCGGATGGCCCGCTTTGATCGGATTGGTCATCGTCGGCTCCATACTGGTGGTCCTGATAATGAAGCTGAAGAGCAAACGGCCGGATTAGCCCTCGATTCGAAGGGGGCCTTGAACGATTCAGGTTATTATGTAACGGCCATATCATGGTCCGGACCATCCCATGCCCTCCCCCACCTCCCCTCAGCCCCTCATCCGCCTGTCGGCCCTCTCCAAGTCCTACGCCACCGGCCCCGACTCGGTGGAGGTGCTCCGCGACATCGACCTGGAGGTGGCCGAGGGCGAGCTGGTGGTGATCCTGGGCCCCTCGGGCTCGGGCAAGACCACCATCCTGAACATGGTGGGCGGCATCGACAGCCCCACCTCCGGCGAGGTCGTCGTCGATGGGCGGCCCCTGGGCGGACTCACCGACAGCGAGCTGACCCGTTACCGCCGGGATTCGGTGGGCTACATATTCCAGTTCTACAACCTCATCCCCACCCTCACGGCCCTGGAGAACGTGGCCCTGG
>CAYSUX010000018.1:5760-20758 GCA_964434315.1 uncultured archaeon | reverse complement strand
ACACATGATGACTGATGGGCGAACTGAGTGGCCATCTCATCGCAAGGGGCCTGAACACAGATGGAGAGCGACTGGAACTTCTCGGGCAAGCTGATAAGACGCCTGCGAAAGGCAAAGCGGGTCGTCGCCTTCACCGGAGCCGGTATCTCGGCCGAGTCGGGAGTGCCCACGTTCAGGGGCCAGGAGGGGCTCTGGGCCAGGTATCGCCCCGAGGATCTGGCCCGCTACGAGGCGTTCGTGGCAGACTCCGAACTGGTATGGGACTGGTACACCTACCGTCGGAAGCTCATCCTGGAGACCAAGCCCAATCCGGGTCATGAAGCCCTGGTGGAGATGGAGCGATACCTGGGACCTGGAGCGTTCACCCTGGTCACCCAGAATGTCGATGGGCTCCATGAGCGAGCCGGTTCCAAGAACCTGCTGGAACTCCACGGCAACCTCTTTCGCTCCTATTGTATCGATTGTGGGACCGACCATCCCGAGCTGGTACTGACCGAGCCGGGAACCGCGCCACGATGCGATTGCGGTTTGGCCCAGCGCAGGCAGGCAAGGGCGGGCGATACGAGGGGCGGGTCGGCCTGGGCCAGTCCGTGTGATCCAGATGGTCCGGGCGCCCAGGCCCCCCAAGGGGGCGCGAAAGGACTGATACGCCCCGGCGTGGTCTGGTTCGGCGAGGGGCTGCCGGGGGATATCCTTCAAAGCGCGGTCCAGGCCGCGACCGAGGCTGATGTCTTCTTTACCATCGGCACCTCCGCCGTGGTCTATCCGGCGGCCGGTCTGGTCGAACAGGCGGCCCGGGCCGGGGCCCATGTCGTGGAGATAAACCCCGAGCCCTCGGCCCTGGCAAGCGTGGCCGACGAGACCATCCAGGGCCCGGCTGGTGAGGTATTGCCCGCGTTGGTAGCGATCGTTCTTGAACACGATTGAGTAACTATCGCCATTTTGAAAATGGCCAAAAAGGTCAATCAAAAGATCGACCAATGCGATCTATTTGGAGGAGTATCTCACCAACAGCTCCTTGCAAACTGTCGTGGTCCCCAGGGTGATGACGCAGGCCAGGAAGATGGCTTGGCCGCGAGTTTGTAGTCGCTCGGTGTTGGGATAGGCATCGGCACCGATTATCAGACCATCATCGTCACCATCGAGCGCGACCATATGAAGACCCTCCTCCCCATTGGCCAGGTAGATGATCCCATCGGCCACCGCCACTCCCCGGGCCCGTCCATCGGGTGAAAAACTTCCTATCTCCTGAGGGTTGGCAGGGTCCGACAGATCCAGTATCCGTAACCCCTTGTCGTAATCCGCCAGATAGATGTAAGGGCCATATTGGGATACGCCGCAGGCAAAACCCCGGGTGTTGTACCGGCCTATCTGCTTTGGTTCGCCAGGGTCCAAAATATCCAGGACCAACAATCCGGCATCGTAATTGGCAATGTAGGCGATGTCGTTGTGAATGGCGATATCATAGATGTGTTCACCAGGTGTACGAAAAACGCCATTGGGCGTCGGATTATGGGGCTCTGTCACGTTCACGATCCTGAGACCCGCATTCTCATCGGACAGATAGGCAAACCCGTTCGAAACCTCGACCGCAATGATCTCACCCGCGGGATCAAAATGGCCGACCTGATGGACCCTTCTTGGATTGTGGACATCCAGGATCCGCAATCCCCCATCGAAATCGGCCAGATAGGCCAGGTCATCGGCCACCGCCACATCCATTATCTGACCGGGAGTGTCGAACTGAGCTATTTTGATGATATTTGTGGGATCGCTGATATCGACTATCTGCAATCCCTCGTAACCATCGGCCAGATAGGCCAGGTCACCCACTATCGTGATGCTCTGGATCAGATATGGGGAATTGTATCGACTCACCTCCACGGGATTCGCTGGATCGGAGATGTTCACCACTCGTAATCCGCTGTAACCATCGGCAATGAATGCATGGTCACCCACGATCTTAACATCATAGGCATAGCCCGGGGAATCATAATGATCTGACTGCACAAGGAACGAGGAAGGAGCTATGGCCACAATCAGTATGCCTGCCAGACCTGCGAATAGAGAATACCACACCGGCCGGGGAAGGTTCCTGAGCGAACCGAACAATGGCACTTGCTTTGGTTTTGAATGGTCATCGGTGGGATCGTCGATCCCCAGGACATTGTGCGTGTCCGGCTCGGATAGCCTGGGGGCTGGTCGGCACAGTCTGCCGCGATAATTGGATGTCATTACTGGAGGGTCGCTCACAATGGAGCAAGGGTGTGATCTTGGTCGGTCGGACCAAATTTCATTCGTTTGTCACACGATTCTTCGCGGCGGACCTATATTTTGCACTTGATCGCATATAAACGTTATGACTTAGCTGGCTTCATCCCTAAACTCCTGAAAGGATGAAGAGTAACCAGTCATAGGTCTGTCCATCAGAACCCATTTTGAGGCATCGTCTGGGTCAACCCAACTTAGGTTTCATCCCTAAACTCCTTAGGCCGACATAACTGCCGGCAGAGCCGATTGTCCAACTGTCCTGTTGTCAGCCTGGTGAGAATGATGGCGGGTGCCGGGTACCGGGTACCGGGCACCACATATCGGAGCCGTTGGGCCGAGCTCCCGGACTCCGGGTGGGGGAGGCGGCATGCGGCTTTACGCCCTGGATGGATGTTGGATGCTGGATTGGATGCTGGATGTTGAACGGCCGGACGGAGTGGAGGAGTGGTTGCCGGTGAGGGAGAGTGGAACGGCAACAACGCCGGTTGGGCGGGCGTTGCCCTTAAATTCACGTTTGCCCCTAAATTCGGAGAGTTGCCCCTAAATCTGACAAACGGTTGCCTACCTATCACGCATAAGATAACTACGATCAAAAACTATTTGTCACTCAGGTTAATCCGTCTTCTAAAAACTTCTGGATTCGGTTGATTTGGAACGGGGGTCCATCCATTGATAGGAGGGTCCTCAGCTTTCTGAATTGGTATCACTCCAATAGGTTCCACATGATTTGTAGGAGGGGATTGTTCGATTGGGGCTTGCGGCGTACTTCTTTGGAAAGGTATCGTACCAAAGGTTTCAACATGATCAGTTGAAGTTTCACTAGTAGAACTCTGCCGTTCAGGCTGTACTTTTCTTTGATTTTGTTCATTAGTTGACATAGTAATTTCACCATTACTTTATTGATAATCCTATTATTTATTCTTAATGCTATTGTATAGAATGTCAAATACAAGACTAATATGGATGCTAGTATTGGAAGATTGTCTTGAGTATCGATACTCCCAAAATTCGTCCCCCAAGTGTCAGCAAATGACGATAATAACAATATAAAAAATAATAAGAAATCAAAATACATAACTTTAATCCATTTGCCGTAGTAATCAACGACTGGTCGAAGATTATCTAAGACCTCGGATTTGTATGTTAACTTCATACTTTTTAAAATATCAATATAATCCCTTGATTCTGATAAGATATTTAATTTTTCATAGTTTATTAAAAATTCATTGTCGATGGGTCTGATAATAATAATCCATCGTTTTCCAATCGCAATAGAGACTAATATTGCAATAAGTAGGTAAAGTTTTGTGAAGGGACTAATTGTTGGATTATCATACAAATTGTAAATCCCAATAATAGAACCCCATAATATTAAAGTAAAACTGAAAAAAAGTTTTGCTTTTCCTTGATAATGATCAATTAGAGAGCGCATTAAGTCAGCAATATGATGGTATTCATCAATGACCAATTTTAAACACTCAACATCTGAGTCATCGAGTTCTTGTTCTATCGTCATAATTACAATTTATAATTACTAATCCTCATTATAATTCAAGAACAGATTATTAATATTATCAATAGTTATTAATCTATTTTTCCCGCTTTCTCATCAGAAAATGTAGTCGTGAATGAGAACTTCGACTCATCACGTTGAGATTGCTAGGACGCCAATTCCTTTTATTACCATCACGGTGATGAATTACTTCGCTTTTCTTGATTTTTCTACCTAATTTTTTTTCAACTATCTGTGTATGAATACGTTTATTATTGCTGCGCGTTGTAGGGTATCCCTTCTTGTCGATATAATATCCGCGTCTACCTTTTTGTTTTTCAGACATTATTACTCAACTCCTTCTAATCGAACTCACGTTTGTATTTCACGCTAGCTTTGAATGGTGAAATACCTGCGCTAAGTTCAGCCTCTCCCTCTATTCGATTCCTTTCATTCCTTCTCGCTCGAAGAGTTAAACTACTTGGAATAGGTGTGGGGAACGGAATCTCTACTTCTCTTGGTTCAGAAAGACGGCGGGAGGGGATAGAATATGAAAAACCGTAATCTTTCTTACTCCCAGAGTTACGCCTCCGATGACCTTTGACGTATTTTCCATTGCGATAATGAGGTTTAACATAATGAGTATCACTCCAACTCCGATAACGGCGTCTTCTTGCCATTTTACCGCCTCCTGAGGGCTAACCGGTAATGACCTCTGACGAGTTTTCCATTTCGGAGATAAGGTCGAACGTAATGGTATTGTGCCATTTTATCGCCTCTCATCTCTGACTCGGTGGACTTTCTGGGCGATTTTATTCCTTCGCCCATTATTCCAACGTTCTATCCGTAGCCAACGGTATCTGTCATAGGTTTTCACATCACGCAGCCACAACATGAGGGCTTTGTCACCCTTGCTTTGGTTACAAGCCGAACAGGCTGGGACAGTATGCCGTCCCCCTTTGCTCTGAGCTATAACATGGTCATCTTGGATGAGGCGGTTCGATCCGCAGTAGGTACAATATATCATTCTACCCACTCCAGTTAGACCCGGATCCCGCGTGATGCTAGATACAAGACGAGTACTTTTGCCGCCAGTTGGTGGTTCTGTACTATCGTATCTGCTTTTCTTTTGGCGTTAATAGCAATATCTATAACGTCGTTAGCTAGCCCTCTGATTATACCTTGGTTGTTGTACATGGGAACATATCCCATGGCTTTCCTTTGGAGATGCACGATGGAGCCTGAGCTGAAATATGAGGCACTGAATGATAGGATTTACTCCATAGTTAGCCATTGATAATTTCTACGGTGAACTCCTATTTAAGAACCTCGGTTAAAAAAATAGTGGGGTCCAAAGAGTTTGGCTAACTATGGATGGACCCCGTGAATTGAGGACTTTAGGAAGTCCTGCAGTTAACCCACCCATCTTATCGTTTATAAAGTATAAGGTAAAATTTACATCATGAGGAGTTCCGTTGACCTCAAAAATCACCTATTCTTTTATTTCGACCGTTGCCCGTTTCCTTTCAAGGTCACTGAATGCCCATTGTAATTTTGAGCCTTCAGTTATATTGAATTGATGCGTGATACTGGCAGGTATGGTCGTTCTTAGAGATGTGCTTTGTTGATTGGCTTTGGACACCTTGGTTGTCATTGCGGCCATGATTACACCATGCAAATATCTATAGTCGAGAGATACATATAAAACTTCCTATCAAATCACCTATCAATGAACTTATATAGTGGTGATGCTATAGGTGACTTAAGTGATAATATGCACTCCGGTCAAACCTACCTGCAACCCCCGTCGAACCTCCCGCCCCGTGCCCAGCGTGGCCGTATCATAGCGGACACCGATGGAGCGGTCAAGCGGCTGGGTGTTGAACAATTCAAAGTGAAAGCTCAATCAAAGCTCGGCCATTTCAAGGTCGGGACCAACGGCCCGAAGTGGCATTGTGATTGTCCAGATTTCAAAAAGAGAGGTATGTGGTGCAAACACATCTATGCCACCCGTTACTATCTTACAATCGTCAGAGACACCCCCGAGGGTCCAGTCGAGGAAAAGATACCTGTAACAAAGAAACAGGCATGGTCGGCCTACAACAAGGCTCAGAAAGAAGAAATAGAGATTTTCGACCAACTTCTACGAGAATTGGTATCATCTATCCCTGAGCCTATCAGAAAGGGTGCTGGCCGTCCTTCTCTGTCAATTCAGGAGCAACTATTCTGTGCGATCCAAAAGGTCTACAGTCAGCTTTCCAGCCGTCGGGCTCACTCCCTATTCCGAGCAGCCGTTTGCCGTGAACAACTTAGCCATGCCCCTCACTACAATGCCGTTTCCAAATTCCTTCTTCGGGATGAAGTTACAGCAATACTCAAAAATCTTGTAACCGAATCAGCCAAACCATTAGCTGAAATGGAGAAGGATTTTGCCATTGATTCCAGCGGATTCAGAACCCGAAGTTTCGGGGCCTACTGTAGAGAAAAACACGGGACCAAACGAGAACATCGCTGGCTCAAGGCTCACATCTGTTCTGGTGTCTATACCAACATTGTGACCGACATTACCATCACAGAGGCCAACGGGGCTGACAGCCCACAATTTGAGGGCCTGGTTCGACGAACCGCTGACGGCTTTGAGATTCGTGAGGTATCGGCTGACAAAGCCTACTCCAGCCGTGCAAACCATGATATTGTCGGTGAGGTCGGCGGGTTCGCCTACATCCCATTCAGGTCCAACGCTACTGGTAAATCGAGAGGTTCAAAGCTATGGCAAAAGGCTTTCCATTACTTCCAGTTGAACCGTGATGATTTCGAGCGACACTATCACAAGCGGTCGAATGTCGAGACTACCTTTGGAGCCATCAAACAGAAATTTGGAGAGTGCCTGAAATCGAAGAAACCGAGAGCTCAAGTCAATGAGCTACTCTGTAAAATCATTGCTTACAACATCACCGTGCTCATACATGAGATGTTCGAGCACGACATCTCGCCGGATTTTAGTCTAACCGACAGGAATAATTAGGACAACTCACTTTCTGACCAATATGTGCGTCGCTACTGTTTGTTCGGTTTGTGGTAAAAAACTCAACACAACATACTGTAAAAATGCATATTCTGGTTGGGGGAATCGTGTCTGTTCAAACGTTAGAATGGTCTATTTATCTGACCATTGCCGAAGGTAATTAGTTAATTAGTTTGACCCTAAATTCAGCCGCTTGACCTTAAATTCGGGCTTGGGAGGCTATTTAGGGGCAACGCCGGTTGGGCGAAAAAAATTAAATAGTATGTTGACCAAAAATCATTTGTTCGGTGAGCAACCGTCGATCAGCCATATCCCTCTCCTTACCTGAATATCCACGAGACCCTGCGATTGGCTGGAGACCTACACCGCATCGCTGCGATCCAGGCCTGTAAAAGGGCTGGAGGCATGGTTTTCCGAGGGGCCGCCGCCATTGGCCCCTCCAAACCCTCTTTTTCGTTCCAGTTCTTATACTCCTCGTCGGGAGAGGGCTTTCGCTAACAAACAACTATGGAGCATCCCGACCGACCAAAATGTTATGGGACAACAAGGGGTGAGTGGACCTAGCCACCGATCTTGAACATGCCGGTGCCGCATTCCGGGCACTTGCCCTTCTTGGCCTTGCGTCCGTTCTTCATGACGGTGTCCTCGGCATCCTGCATCTCGCGCTTGGCTTTGCATTTCATACAATAGGCTTCGACCATGAATGATCCTCGACGGGGCAATCAAATAACGAACTTAAACGTTCCTTGCTCATTATCAACCATAGGAAAAGAGAATCGGGGCCGCTTGAGGGCCCCACTCCCCGGGAGAAGGGGCCACTTGGCGCAATATTTGGGCTGCTGATCCTGATCAGAGTTGTCTCATTCTATGCCCGGGCAGGCTGGCTGGCAGGCTGGTAGGTAGGTAGGTAGGTAGGTAGGTAGGTAGGTAGGTAGGATCTCAGCGAAGACGACCCGGTTCAACCCTTCTTACCCGGTCGCCACTGTTCATGGTCCTCGAGAATCGCCTTGGTCAAACGGACTGGAATCCTTAATAGCCTCCGATGGCTCCCAACGCCGATGGTCCCGTCGGCTTCGCCTTTCACCCCTTTGGCCCCTCCTAAGGCCGGTGGCTCCGGAACCCGCTCGGATACCTGCGCGGATGCCCGCTCCCGGCCCCCACGGTCGCCGGTCATCTCCCATCCCCTGCTCGTCGGAACAGCGCTTGAGCGCAGGCTTTACCAGGAGGCCATCGCCGCCGAGTGCGTGAAGAGCCCGACCCTGGTGGTGTTACCCACCGGACTGGGCAAGACCGTCATCGCCCTGCAGGTCATCCTCAAGGCTCTGGACCATGGCAAGGCCCTGTTCATGGCTCCCACCAAACCCCTGGCCGAACAGCACTACAACTTCCTTCGCGCCCATCTTCGAACCCCCGATGACGTGACGGATGCCACCAAGGCCAAAGCCAGGGCGGGGGCAAAGGGGAGTGGGAGTGGGAATGGGAATGGTAATGGAAACGATGGGGCAGGGGAAAAGGAACCCACGGTATCCATCGCCCTCTTTACCGGCGCCGTACCCCCGGCCAAACGGGAGGCCCTCTATGCCTCGACCCGGCTCCTGGTGGCCACGCCCCAGGTCATCGAGAACGATATCCTTTCGCAGCGACTGCGGCTCAACGACTTCTCCCTGGTGGTCTACGACGAGGCTCACCGGGCCGTGGGCAACTATGCCTATGTCTTTGTGGCCGAGATCCATCGGGCTGCCAGGTCCGGATCGGCTCCGGAAGAGCCCGGGACCATCGAGAAGGGCACCGGCGATGGCACGGACCCGGGCGACGATGGGGAATGGAAGGCCCTGGCCCTGGGTATGACCGCCTCACCCGGCTCCCGGAAGGAACAGATCCTGAAGGTCTGCGGCAACCTGGGATTAAGCCATATCGAGAAGCGCTCCGATTTCGATATCGATGTCATCCGCTACATCCAGCCCATCCGTACCCACTGGATCACCGTTGAACTGCCCGAGAGGCTCAAGCAGGTCCGAGAGGAATTGAAGCTGGCCTCCGGGGAGGCCCTGAAACGGCTCCATGGCTGGGGTCTGTTGCCCAGGCCCAGGATGATCTCCACCAAGATGCTGCTGGATTGCGGCAGGGCCATCGAGCATCGCCTTCACTCGTCAGCGGGCAAACCCCAGGCCTATCTCTACCAGGCCCGCTCGTTGCAGGCCATGGCCCTGAAGCTGGGTCATGCCCAGGAGGTGGCCGAGACCCAGGGTCTCGAACAGCTCCTCGACTACTTTGCCAAGCTCGATTCCGAGATCCGGGTGGGTCGGCCCAGCCGCGCCACCAAGAAGATGGCCACCAACGCCCATGTCAAGCGGGCGGCCAGACTGGCCCGGGAATCGAATATCGATCATCCCAAGCTCACCCGGCTGAACCGCCTTATAAGCCATCTGTTCGATGACAAGCCCCAAAGCAAGTTCATCATCTTCGCCAATTACCGGGTCACCGCCGAGCTCATCGTAGCCCGTCTTTCCAAAATCGAGGGGGCCCGACCGGTACGCTTTGTCGGCCAGGGCCGCCGCGATGGTGACAAGGGATTGACCCAGAAGGAACAGAAGGAGATCCTGGAGGCCTTCCGTCAGGGAGAGCACAACCTGCTGGTGGCCACCTCGGTGGGGGAGGAGGGGCTCGATATCCCTTCCACCGACGGGGTCATCTTCTACGAACCGGTGCCCTCGGCCATCCGGCTCATCCAGCGCCGGGGACGTACCGGCCGCAACCGACCCGGCGCCGTGTACATCATGCTGACAAAGGATTCCCGGGACGAGGCCTATTACTGGGCCTCCCGCAACCGGGAGAAACAGATGCGCTCCCTGCTTCAGAACGGCTTCCCCGCCGCCGAGCTGGTCCTGGACCTTCCCTCGGAGGCGGAATTGCGGGATATCGCCAGGCAGAGCGCGAGGGTTCGGGCCGGAACCGACGGAAACGGGCGACCGTCGGCAGAGGGCTCGACGACGGCTCCGACCCCGGCCCCGGCTCAGGCCCCTGAAGCGAAGAGCGATCCATCGGCCTCGACGACAGCGCCACGACCGTCACCCCCAGGCCCGACTGACGGGAGTCCCACCGAGCTCCCTGATCCGACCCGGCGACCTGGAACGGCTGGACCCAGCACCGGGGAAACCGGCCCGGCCATGTGGAAAAGACCCCGTGATACCGGGACCACCCGGGCTCCCGGCCCGGCTTCCGGCCCCGCCCCGGCTCCGGCAGCACCGGGCGGGCAGGCCTCGCTGGGCGATTTTAGAACCGGGGTGCCGCCCCCTGAACCGCAAGAGCCCCTCACGATGGTGATGGACCATCGCGAGATGGCCTCGGGTCTGGCCCGGGAACTGCACCGCAAAGGCATCCGGCTTACCGCCGAGCAATTACCGGTCGGGGATTTCCTTATCAGCGCCAATGTGGGGGTCGAGCGCAAGACCACCGAGGATTTCCTGGGCTCCCTGATCGAAGGCAAGCTCTTTGGTCAGGTTCGCGCCCTGGCCGCGGCCTTTCCCAAACCTCTCCTATTGCTGGAAGGCTCCGATCTCTTCACCCGACGCCAGATCGACTCCGAGGCCATCTACGGTGTTCTGGCCACCATATCCACAGACTTCGGGGTACCCATCCTGTCCACCGCGAACGAGAGGGAGAGCGCGGCGATGCTGACAGCCCTGGTGATCCGGGAGGCCCGTCGCGGCGACCGTAAAGGACGACCGGTACCGATCCGGGGTTCCAAGCCCGGCCTGAGCCCAGCCGAGCGCCAGAGCTTCATCGTGGAGGGCCTGCCCGGTGTCTCGGCAGCCCTGGCGGTGAGATTGCTGGACCACTTCGGCTCGGTCAGGGAGCTCTTCGTGGCCGACGAGGCCGGGTTGAAGGAAGTGGACGGCATCGGACCCCGTAAGGCCCAGGCGATCCTCGAGGTCATCGGTCGGCCATGGGTTGCCCGCCGCAAATAGACCAGGCTCACAGTGAGCCTTGTTCCCATATTCCATTCCTTATTCCATTCCATGTCCCATATCAATCTCCTGTCCTGTCTCATGTCCCACACACCCACCCATCCATGTGAAAGCCTTAAAGGTCAAACCGGCTTAAAGAGCGATTCCATGCTGCGAGAATGCAGAGACCACGGGTGCTTCAGAGGCGCGAAATGCCAGTACTGCGGTGAGGAGGGAGCCTTCCTCATGTCCGAGGCCAACCTCGACCGATTCGGCCGGATCATGGCCGGTGTGCTGCGACACTTCCCAGACCGCTTTGACCTGGCCATGGACGAACAGGGATGGGTCAGGGTCAATGATATGGTGGAGGCCGTCGTGAACCGCCGCACCGATATGCGTTGGCTCAAGGTTGACCATATCCGCGCCATCGTCGAAACCGATCCCAAGGGGCGTTACCAGCTCGATTCCGGTCGTGTGCGGGCCACCTACGGCCACTCCCTGGAGTTGGACCTGGACCTTCCCACCGATGAGATACCAAATGCCCTTTTCTACCCGGCCACCTCCGATGAGGCCAAGACCATTCTGGACAACGGGTTATACCCCGAGGACCGGCAGATGGTCCATCTCTCGCGTACCAAGGTGGATGCCCTCAACGCCGCCCAGTACCGCCCGGGCAGGCCGGCGCTCATCCAGGTCGACGCCCGCAAGGCAATAGCCGATGGTCACAAGATCATGCGGGCCGGCACAACCGTCTTCATATGTGAGCATGTTCCTCCCGATTATGTGAAACGGATACAGAATTGAAGGCCAAAGGTCAAAAAGGGCTCGTCTATCCTCCCTTGATAACCACCCCATGCTGGTACCATGAACGGTTCGGAGACTCCCGAAGGTAACGGGTCGGTCAGGAATGGCTGGCCCAGGCGTGCCTTGCTCAGTGTTGCTAATAAATCCAATCTGGTGGAATTCGCAACAGGATTGGCCAGCCTGGGGTTTGAACTCATCGCCACCGGCCAAACCCACGGTATGCTTGACCGGGCCGGTCTCCAGGTGAAACGGGTATCGGACCTCACCGGTTTTCCCGAGATCCTGGATGGTCGGGTCAAGACCCTCCATCCCCACCTCTATGCCGGATTGCTGGCCGACCTGGCCGACCCGGAACATGCCCGGACCCTGCGCGAGTTGGAACTGGCGCCCATCTCCCTGGTGGCGGTGAATCTCTATCCCTTCGAAAAGGCGGCCCGGAACGAGGCAGACCTGGATGAGCTCGTAGAGCAGATCGATATCGGTGGCGTGACCCTGTTGCGCGCCGCGGCCAAGAACAGCGACCATGTGACCATCATCTGCTCCCCCGACGATTACAAGGTGGTGCAAGAAGAACTCGAAAGGGAAGGCGCGGTCACCGAGCCCACCCGGCGACGCCTGGCCCTGGCCGCATTCGAGATGACCTGCGATTACGATAACCTGATAAGTCGCACCCTGGCCCGCCGGTGGGGTCTGGATAGGACCTTTCCCGATACCCTGCGACTTCATATGCCCAAGGCCCAGGGCCTGCGCTACGGGGAGAATCCCCATCAGCAAGCGGCCTTCTATCGCGATCCCGACGCAACCGGGCTCTCGGTGGCCCATGCCAGCCAACTGCAGGGCAAGGAACTGTCATACAATAACCTGCTGGACTTCGACGCCGCCTTGAAGGTCATCGCTGACTTCCAACGACCCACCGGCGTGGTCATCAAACACACCAATCCCTGCGGTGTGGCCACCTCCGACTCCCCTCTCACCGCCTACAGGGAGGCCCTGGCCATCGACTCCATGGCCGCCTTCGGAGGCATCGTGGGCCTGAATGTCGAGGTGGACAAGGCCACCGCCCGGGAGATAATCGGCTCCTTCAAGGAAGGGGTCATCGCCCCCTCCTTCACCAGTGAGGCTCTCGAGGTCTTCAGGGCCAAGCCCAATATGCGGCTCCTGGCGGTCGGAAACCTGGGAATACCCACCTCCGGACCCGCCATGGTCAAGATCTCGGGCGGTATGCTACTCCAGGATCATGATCGAGGAACTCTCGACGAACAGTATTTAAAGATTGTAACTGAACGCAAACCCACCGAGGCCGAGTGGGAAGCCCTCCGTTACGCCTGGCGGCTCATCAAGCATATCAAGTCCAATTCCATCCTGTTCGTCGTACCCTACCGCACCGTGGGCATCGGCGCCGGTCAGATGTCCCGGGTCGATGCCGTCAAGATCGCCGCCCGCAAGGCCGGGGAGCGAGCCCTTGGGGCGGTCATGGCCTCCGACGCCTTCTTCCCCTTCCGCGACGGCCTGGACGCAGCGGCCGAGGCCGGGGTATCCGCCGTCATCCAGCCCGGGGGGTCCATCCGCGACCAGGAGGTCATCGACGCCGCCAACAAGCGGGGTCTGGCCATGGTCTTCACGGGGATGCGGCACTTCAAGCACTGAATGACGCCAGCACCGCCACCAAGACAGCCACGTCACCGGCGATCCCGAAGTCTGCGTAGAGCGAAGTGAATGCGCCACTTCAATCAATCAAGCAATTTTGCAGGTTGCAGTTGCAAGAAGCAGTGGGGGCAGGCTGTGGTCAAACCTTTTGAGTTCCCGTCCATTGGCCGGGTATGAACCGGTTTAAGCAGAGGGGGAAGCAAAAGGGGAAGGCTCCCGGAAACACCGGCAAGGCAAAATTCACCTGGACCTCCAACGCCCCGGACCACTGGCCGGCTCTGGCGACCCTGGAGAGGCCTGATGCCGAGGCCAACATCTGGATGATATCACTGGAGATCGGGGCTACCCTGGTCAAGCTCTTCGAGGCCGCCAATCGTGGTTGTGAGCTGAAGGCCCTGGCTCGAAGCCGCCTTACGCCCACAGGCATACTGGATATCCCGTTCGAGGTGGAGGACAACGGTGAGCGTCGGGCGGTCTTCTTCTTCCTCGAGAACGACGCGAAGACCGCGGCCAGGTTCAATGGTATCCACAAGCTTCTGATGGAACGCGGGGAGCCCGAACCGGTCTACTTCACGCCTGCCCCGTTGCCCCGAACCGAAACTGTTGCCGACCCTTGTCGGACCTTCCAGGCCGACGACCTGTCCGCCGTGGAAACGGACCTCAAGGGCCATTGTGCCATGTGGTGGGCTGCCGATGAGGGCGAGAGATTCCATGACTCGGTCTCACAACGCAAGATGCTCGAGACCTTTGAAGCTCTGGACGGTATCAACACCTACCTGCTTGCCGCGATAGTGCGTGAATCCGGAGCAGGCGACGAGAAGATGGGTCGGGCTCAGCTACCCGAGGAGGCCATCATGATCCCGATGCAGGGCCCGGAGGACCAGTTCCTTCTGTTCACAGCCTCCCAAGAAAAAGGCCTGCGCTTCCACTTTCCAATACAAGGGACATCCCCGGAATACAGGGATGATTTCTGGAGAACCTTCACAGATTATGCCAACGACTGGAAGCAAGAAGCCCTGAAGCGCGAATTCCCCATGGACCCGCCCCTTGAGGACAGCTCTCCATTGGGGTGGTTTCGCTCGTTATGTCAGGTTGTGGCCATGCGTGAGAAAGAGGGGGAGACCATGAACGAGATCGGTGTGGCCTTCATGGGCCAATGATCGTCATGCTGTGGCTCGGTAGTGCAGTGCAGGTCAGGCCCATAGCAGGGCCAGAGCCTTGTGATCCTGGGGTCGGATGAGCTCCTGTACACTTTCGAACCATCTCCTGGCCTCTTTGGTTCCCATTCACCCGGAATGTTTCAGAGAGTAGATTTCTCCAGCCTCCGCAACGCCCAGTATCCCAGTCCGATGCCAAAGGCATAGTATATCAGCCGGTCCAGCACCGCCACAGCGGCAGCCACGTCACCGGCGATCCCGAAGGCCAAATAGAGGGTCAGCAGCACCATCTCGGTGACGCCCAGTCCCCCGGGCGTGACCGCAAAGTAGCTGAACATGATGCCCAGGGTGACGATCACGGCAACCTCACAGAAGGCTATCGATGAGACGATGGCCATGAACATGGCAAAGGTGCGACCGAAGGTGGCCAGCCACATGAAACCGGCGAGGACCAGATTGAGCCGGACCACTTTCCGGTCAGCGCCGATCCCTTTCAGGGAGTCGACGAAGTTGGCGATCCGGGTAAGGACATACCTTTCCAGGGCCTCGGCCGAGTCATACTTGCCGACAAGGCGACGATTGATCGGTCCCCAGGCCCAGAACATGCCGATGAGCCGCGAAAGCCGACCACGGCCCTGGCCCTCTCGACACGGTT
>CAYSUX010000018.1:4630-5750 GCA_964434315.1 uncultured archaeon | reverse complement strand
CCGGCCCTCGGGTTTGCCAGCCAGTTCGTCCGTTGCCTGCGGGCTCCGGTCCTCTCGTGAGGGGTCGTGCCGGCGGTTCGGGGTTCGCCGGTGGTTCAACCAGAGACCGTAGGCGATGACATATCCTACCGTGACCAGCGTCAGCAGAAGGATGAGCGTGACCCGGATCCTGGTGGCCACATCGATGAAAAGCAACACATAGGTGGAAGCGACAATGGTGATGACCCCCAGAACCGCCAGGTTTGTCACCTTCTCCACCACCACCGTGGCCAGACACTCCGATTTGGCCCGCCCGGTCACCCGGCCCAGGTAGTATGCTTTGAGCGGCTCACCGCCGACCCGGGCCCCGGGAGTCGTGGCATCCATGAAACAGCCGGCCAGGTAGATCTGCGCCAGCCGACCGAAACCGAGCTTGTTGGAACCGGTGCCCTGGTTTTGGATATCCCTGACCTCTCTTGAGGTGACCTCGACGAAATCGGCACTTTCCGAAGGCTGCCCGTAATTCTTTATTATCATCTCTGATTTTAAATACTCGTCGTCGGTGCGCATCACCAGCGGTCCAACCAGCCAATGCCACTTCACCATCCGGATGAAGATGGAAACGCCATAGCAGGCGGCGGCCACGAGCACCCATTCGGGTCTGGCCTTCCGGGTCGCGTTGGCCACCTCGGCCGGGCCGATATACCAGATGACACAGATGAAGAGGGCCAGGCTACCGATGAGTGCCAGATGCCTGAGGCGACGCCGGCTGATCGGGAGCTTTCCGGATGGTCGGGCCGGTTCACCTTCGGGTTCTGGATCGGAATCGGAATCGGAATCGTTCATTCGATCAAATGTCACATCAGCAAAGGGGCGGGTCGGTTAAACGCTCTGGTGGATCGAGGCGCATATTCAGGCTGGGCTATCCGGAACATCTTGCCCTGGTGGGTTCGTACCGCGCCCAGCCCCAGGCCGATACTCGTATCTAGCCCCTGAAGCGACCCGCTTCGATGGCAGCCAAAGCCTTCATGTGGCTATCCACGGCGAACGCGTCTTGCTCTTCACGACTGATCCCGTACTTCTCCACGAGGTTCTCGGCGGTGACGCCCATGCCGTAGCCACAGGTGGGATCGACGCTGTC
>CAYSUX010000018.1:0-4620 GCA_964434315.1 uncultured archaeon | reverse complement strand
CCCGCTTCGATGGTCACGGGCTCTGTTAAGGGCGATTCTTCCTTGAGGTAATTGCCGACCAGTTGACGGATGAGACGGCTCTTGTTGACCTTGTAGCGCCGACAATACTCCTCGAACCGGTTCCATTCTTCCAGTCCCGCCCGATTGATGGTTATGAGAACCTGCTTGGCCGCCTTCGTGACTTTCCGATTCTTCTTTTCAGGTGCCATCCGTTCTACTCCCTCCGGTCCATACATTCGTTCAGATAGCGTTCGATCT
Organism: uncultured archaeon; assembly: GCA_964434315.1. GTDB lineage: Archaea > Thermoplasmatota > Poseidoniia > MGIII > CAYLMJ01 > CAYLMJ01. The sequence goes on along the minus strand of CAYSUX010000018.1, from coordinate 4,362 downwards.
CCACCATCAGGACCTGTTCCTTCAGGATTATCGCCAGCTCTCGGGCCAGGCGCAGGTCGGATATGGCCTCTGACCAGTCATGACGGTCACGGTTGAGCAATCCCCGTTCCCGGTAGGTCAACACCAGATTACGCTGGGCACCGCAATCCTGGCCATACTTGAGCGCCTGCCCCAGATGGGTCGCCGACCGCCGATGGTCCCGTTGCAACCGATAGAGTCGTCCCTGCTCCACCTCGATGACTCCCAGCATCATGGTGTCCCCTACCTGCCTGAAGTATCTCCCGGCTTCCTGCAGGGTCTCAAGACCCCTTTTCGGGTCACCCAGGGTCAGGTAGGTGCCGGCCAGATTTAACAGGGGAAAGCCCAGAAAGACCCTGTATCCCGAGCTACGGCTGATATCGATGGATTCCTGGAACCGCCCCATAGCCTCCTTGTATTCCTCCCGTACAAAATGGTAGGCGCCCAGGTTGTTGAGGACCCGAACCCCCAGCTCCGGTGACCTGGAACGCCTGGCCAGTTCCAGACCGAGTGTGTACTGCTCATGGGCCCGGGCGCCTTGCTGCTTGGCATCGTACACTATCCCCAGGCTCGAGTGGGCAAAGCCCGCCACCCTGTCCGATGATTCGAGTTCCAGTACCTTCTTGGCGTCCCGGATGGCTTTCTCGTACCTGCCCTGCCGGTATGCCAGCAGCCCCCTCAGGACCAGCAATCCGGCCTTCAGACCCCGGGAGTGGGATAGCTCCAGCGCATCCCTGACGGTGTCCTCGCTCTCGGTCCATGAGCTTCTGGTATAGGCGATCCAGGCCAGACCGAGCTTGGCCTCGACCTGATGTTCGGGAAGATTGCTCTCCTTCAGGATCTGGTTGAAATGGCCCCTGGCCCGGTCCAGCTCACCGTTGCCGTATTCCAGGTTGGCCATCTCGAGCAACAGTTCGTGTCTTTGAGAGGTTTCGAGCCTGGCCGCCAGGTCGACCTTCTCTTCCAGGCCGGCCAGTCGCGATGCGAGATCGGTCCAGTTATTTTTCGTCTCTGGCTCCATTGGTCCCAGGTTCCAGTATTTGATGGCAAGAACATATATGTGTTACTCATAGATAAACCCACCGGATTCAAGAATGACAGAGCTGCTGTTAATAATATTCCAACTGGTATATTTATTTCAACCAGACAGATCGGCATCTTAATACCGGAAAATGCCATAGTATTTTATACCAATTGGCATATGTGCATTCCAACCTGTTATTTTGGAGCATGAAACAAAAGAGACTCCCGGACAAAATATGATGGAAAACCCGGCCCGGCGGGGTCCATTCATGGTGAATGATGGGTCCCGCTCAAGCCACCTCATCCAGAAGCAGGGAATTTGTGGACATCCCGGAATCATTCCATTTCTATTTAGCCAATAGATTGGCCAATCGATCAATCAGTTAGTCAGCCAGCCAGCCAATCGGTCAGTCAATCGGTCAGTCAATCCGTCAGTCAGGCAGTCATTCGGTACGTAAGGCAGTACAAAGGGACGTACGTGATGATTTAGACAATACAATAGCCAATCGATCAATCACTTAGTCCCCCAGCCAGCCAATCGGTCAGATCAGACGTTCAGTCAATCAGTCAGTCAGCCAGTCAATCGGTCGGTCAGTCAGTCAGTCGGTCTTTCCGAACCGGATACAGGCAATAGCTAAATTCATTCATTCAATCACTCTCGTTATCGGTCGGTCTTTCGATCACCTTTCCGTTCTCATCAAGTTCCAATTCCTGCTCGATGACGAACGCGCCGATATAATCACAATCCTTGCAATGGTACTTGTAACCGGTGATAAGGGCAGTCTCGTAATAGAGATCATGACCCTTGCACTCCGGGCAGGTGAGGAGCTTCTGGCGTCTTATCACAGGGGTCTTGTTGTGAGATTGCTTGTCGTTATCCCAACGACATGGCTTTCTAGAAAAGAATGGATTCATGGTTCACGCCCTCCCTCGATATCCGTTTCCTTTAAATCATCCTCGTCAGGATCGGATTCGCGGGTTTTCTCGTCGGAGTCTCCCCCGGCCGCTTCATCTTTGGACTTTGAGATGCACTCCAGGGTCTCCGAGTGCGGGGGTAACAATCTGATGAAACCAAGGCGCACGAAGCGCTCCAGCAATCTCTGGATCCGAGTGGAGACCGGGTGGATGGCCTCATGGAACTCGGCCTCCATCATCTCGATTATCTGGGCCAGGCTTGACCTCCCGTCACAGAGTTCCCATAGCCGGGAGCCATAGACATCCAGGGGGCGTCGCAATACATCGGGCCCCCCCAGGAACCTGTGGACCAGGGATTCGACCCGACTGAATCGTTTGGGGTGGATCAGGGTTATCTGGCCGCTTTCCGGATCCTTTTGCACACCGTAGCCCTCGGCGGCATCCCACTCCTGAAAGGGACGTGAGGCCAGGACCAGGTATCGATTGGCGGGCAGTTGCCGCTGGTCCTCATCGTTATCCTCGTCCATCGTCGACAACGGGAGTCCTCCATCCTCGTCGGGGGCCGCCATGGGTTTGGGACCCGGGAGAACCTAGATAATCCTTTGGGACCCTCCGGGACCTCCGGATCTTTCGGAGCGGCCAATGCCGTTGGTCCCCGAAACCTGTGTTCAACCACTTCGGGAACCACTTCGGGAACCACTTCGGGAACCACTTCGGACACCATATCCTTTTAAATCAACCCTGGCTAGTTCAACCACGACCATGGCCATCAAATCATTCATTCTGACCGCGATGGAAGGACGGCGTTTTCCCGGGCCTGCCAAGTCCCAGCCTACCCAGGTGAGGATCGACCATTCCAACACCATCACCAACATCATCATCGAAGGCCCGGGCAGAGCCCAGATAGACTTTCGCTACCATGTCAGTTACCAGGGCCTGGGCGAGGTCAAGCTGGAAGGTCAGCTTGTCTATGAAGGTGAGCTCTCCGACCTGGAGAAGACCTGGCGCGAACAGCAGCGCATGCCCAACAAGGTGGCCGAGCAGGTTCATAATACCATTCTCTCCAACGGTTCTTTCGAGGTCATGCAGATGGCTCGCAAGCTCAAGCTCCCGCCCCCCATCAAGATCGAGGTGCCCCGCATCCACGTTAAGGATAACTCCAAGGGTTCGACACCGGCCGGAGTCAACCCCGATCTCTTCAAACCCTAAGTGTATTCAATGGAAACCCGGACGTTCACCTGCCCTACCTGTGACCACATTCTGACCATCAAGGTCCTCGGTAGCGACCTGAAAGGCATCTTTTCTCTGGAATGCGAGAAATGCCGGACCAACCTTTCACTGGACCTCTCCCGGGGAGCTCCAACTCTGGTCGAGCCCCCGACTCCCAAGCGGGCCCGTTCCACCTACAGCCGATTGCCCCCCGAGCTGGCGGAGAGGGAACGCCGAATGAAGGAGGCTTTCGAGCATGCCTGGGGCTCACCACCGCCAGGTACCTATCTGTACGACGATACCGCCCCTCTGCCCGGGACCGAGCAAGATGGAACCGGAAGGGAAGCGGGCCCGCCTGAAGCGGGATACAGGGAAGGACCGGAAGGGCGGCGACCGGGAACCGGATATCGGGAAGGTCAGGAGGGTCCGGAAGACCGGGAAAGCCGGGAAAGGCGCTCCGGAGACTGGGACCCGCTACCCAAAGACGAGGTAGGCGGAGAATATCGGGAAGGACCTGACCCACGGCCGGGAATGAGATACCGGGAAGGAGTTGAAAAGAGGCCGAGAACCGGATACAGGGAAGGACCGGAAGAGCGACGACCGGGAACCGGATATCCAGAAGATCAGGAAGAGAGACTGCCGAGAACCGGATATCGGGAAGGCCAGGAAGGGCGGCGACCGAAAACCGGATATATGCAAGGCCGGGACGGTAGAAGGCGACCCCGGGACTGGGATCAACCCTACGATAGGATCAAACGGCCCCAGATAGTGGCTCCTGACCCGCGTTTTCCATTCAAACCCTATCCCGCCGTAAAACCTCCCCCGCCCTCGACCAATCTGAAGATCGCCGCTATCCTCCTCGGGTTGGCCGGCCTGATGGGATTCTACACCATCTACCTGTTCTTCAACTTCGCCGAGCTGATCGCCGAGCAGGGCAATACCGACATCACCATTGTTCTGGAGACCAGGAACGGTCAGCCCATCGAATACGAGAACAGTACCCTGCAGATCATCTTCAGCCTGGATGAGACCATCTACACCCGCAATTTAAGCGACGATGGTGAGTATGTTCTCAAGGACGTTCCCACCGGAGAAGCGGTCCTCATCATCAAGGCCCCCGAATACAAGGGTCAAAAACGTGAGGTGATAATCACCGGCGAAGAAAGCTTCATTTCCAGCGGCTCTGACCGGTACATT
>CAYSUX010000017.1:11885-20825 GCA_964434315.1 uncultured archaeon | reverse complement strand
GGGCGCCACATCGCCGGCGCCGTCGCCCCATTTGGTGAAGTAGCCCACCAGCAATTCCGATTTGTTGGATGTGCCGGCCACCAGGGCTCCGTGGGCCTGGGCCGTGGAGTAGAGCATCGCCATGCGCAGCCGTGCCAGGGCGTTGGCCTCCACCAGTTGGAGACGGGCGGCGGGCATGGACGTATCCCGGCCATCAGGCAGATCCCCCCGGGGCTTCAACAGGGGTTTCAGCAAGCTTCTGGTCTTTTTATAGAGCTCGTCGAGAGAGCAGAACCGGTGATCGATGCCCAGAACCCGGGCCCATTCACGGGCCAGATCGGTGGATCTGACCTGCGTGACAGGCATGCTCAGAGCCAGGACCTTCCCTGGTTCGACCACCCGGGCGCACAGGGCGGCCACCACCGCCGAGTCGAGTCCTCCGGACAGTCCAAGCACGAAACCATCACAACCGGCAGCCTCCAACCGATCCTGCAGGAACTGGTCAAGGGTCGTCAGCAGATCGGGAGGCAAGGGCACCGGGCTCTCCAGCTTCAAGGCGGGCATGGAATGACACAATACACCGTAACTTAAAGAGGGGTTATCGCAGGTTGGGTAACAGGCAACAGGTAACAAGTAACAGGTCAGGTAACAAATAACGGGTATTTGGTAACGGGTAGGCCAACCGTAAAATGGCAGCCCGGGCCAATGAGAACGGGGCCTACGCGGTAATGGTGTGACACGGGCAATCCCGAGAACAGCGATGATGTATGGTTCGGGAAGGTCAGGGAGGGTGAGCCAGCCCTATTCGTCCGAGGCCGATTTTCCATCCTCTTCGGTCGAAGCGGCCTTTTTGGTCTGTCCGGTTTGTCCTGTCTGTCCGGTCTGTCCGGTTTGTCCTGTCTGTCCGGTCTGTCCGGTATCGGCGTTTCTTTCCATGCCATTGGACCCTCGCCGTTTCTCCCAGCGCTCCCGGGCCAGTTGGCGCATATCCGCCACCGAGTCCGATTCATCCACGATCTCAACGCCCAGGAGGGTCTCGATGGCATCCTCGAGAGTGATGATGCCCTGGGTTGAACCATACTCGTCAACCACCAGGAAGATATGGTCACGACGCTCGATGAACTTGTCGAAAAGGGCGCCCACCGAGTCATTCGGTGATACATGATACAGGGGATGGACCATCTGCTCCATACGGGTCTGCTCCCGGTCGTCGGAAACGGCATCCAGTAACTCCGAACGCAATACGGCACCCACAACGTCGTCCAGGTCCTGGTTCGTCACCGGTATCCGGGAGAATCGGATAGGAGAGTGTTCGTTGAGAACATCCTCCACGGTCTGATCCTTCTGGAAGGTCAACAACACGGTGCTGGGGGTCATTACATCCTCGGCCATGACATTGTCAAGCTGGAGCAGGTTCTTTATCACCCGGGTCTCATCGGCCTCCAGGGCGCCCTGGTCCTCACCCAGTTCGGCAGCGGCGATCATCTCGGCCCTGGTCACCTCGCTCTGGAAGCCTCCCGGCTGGATCTTCTTGGATATGCGCTCAAGGACCCAGACGAGGGGATACAGGATCCTGATCAGATAGTGGATAATGGTTCCCGAGACCGGAGCCAGCCGCTTCCATTTGGCAGCCCCCAGGGATTTGGGGATTATCTCCGAGAATATGAGGATGAGAAGGGTCAGGATGACCGAGGCGATGGCCAGCCAGGTATTGCCGAAAACCTTCTGGATCTCGGCTCCAACCCCTGCCGCGCCGATGGTGTGGGCGAATGTGTTCAAGGTGAGGATGGCGGCCAAAGAGCGGTCGATGTTCTCCTTGAGCCCCTTCAGACGTTTGCCTGCCTTGGGCTTGGTATCCGAGAGCACCTCGATATATGGATGGGTGACCGATAGGATGACCGCTTCCAACAGTGAACAGAGAAAGGATATGGCCAATGCCAGGGAGAGGTAAACACTCAATGGAACCAGATCGATGGGGTCGACCATCTTGGCTCAGGCCTCTTGATACGTTGTGCGCTTGTTCATGCTGTTCATGGTTTTCATGGTTTTCATGGTTTTCATGGTATTTGGAGCGAGCCCGCCCAGCCTGCCTCCGGCCGACGATGAATATATAAAAGAGAAGTGGGCTACAAAGCAGGGAGCACAGGTGGGAACGGGGCCAGGCCCCGGCCTATCGTGAGGCTCGACGGTTCCTTCACTATCTGCGCCTTGGGAGGTCTGGATGGGCAGTGTGGTGTTGAGGTTTCGGTTACTCAAGTATCTGGCCCCTGGAACCCGCGCGCCCGCAGGAGGCAGGTTCCATCGGTAAACCAAAAACCGCTTCATGGATATTAAGGTTTTCCAGGACGCTTTGATAGATCGGTTGCCGGCCCCTTTTTTAAAAATCTCATTGTACCATAAACTTTTTATTGCTGGAGGGCTAAATAAGTGTGAATAAGGATAATTCGCCATGTATCAACTCCTGAAAAAATGGATAGACCGCCTGCCGGGGATCGCTGTGGTCCCGAATGGGAATCCTCGGCGGGCACTATCCGCCAGGTCAGGTGGTGAACTGACCTGGATAGGGTTAACTCGAAGCTACCTCGGAACTAACTCGGAGCCAGCATCTAGCAAACTCGGAGCCAACTCGAAGCCTTTTACTGAATTATCCCTCATTTTTCACCCTGAGAAGTTCAACTGGAAGGTGATATGATGGCCAAGATGATAAAACGGGGCGTGATCGGTGACCTGAGCGGAAAGATAGGTCAGATAATCCTCCGCAGGGTGCCGGGCGGCAAGACCCAGGCCGTGACCCCGGCGATCCGTACCAAGCCCCGCTCACCCAAACAGCTTGAGAGACAGGACCTATTCAGAAAGGCCACCCGATATGCCCAACAGACCCAGGTCCGCAGACCAGAGGTCTGGAAGATATACCAGAGTATGGCCAACAGACCCTACATGTCGCCTAACAACATCGCCATCAAGGACTTTATGAGCCTGCCAGTCATAGACGAGGTGGACCTGACCGACTACCATGGCCGAGCAGGCGATCCCATCTACATCGAAGCCCACGACAATGTCCAGGTCGCCAAGGTCACGGTCCGCATCACCGACAAGGACAGCGGCAACCTACTGGAGCAGGGCGAGGCCCAGGCCCACAACAAGCGGGACTGGAGCTACAGGGTGAGGAGGGATGTGTCAGGCGGGAGTGGTGGTGTGATGGTCGAGGTGCGGGTCTGGGATTTGGCCGGGCATGAGGTGAGGGAAGTGAAACCATCACGACGTCCTCAATATCGACACAATCCCCCGGGATGATCAGTCCTGGGAGCGAATGAGGAAGGCTCGAGGCCAGGTTCCAAAGAAGAAGCGCGAGCAACTGGATCAAATGAAGGTTGAAGTGCTCAAAGAGAGCTTCACCAAAGAAGAGGCCGCCCTATTGGACGACCCCACCGGAGGTAATCCCCCGGCCGAGGATCCGTGGCTGCGTCTACGCACTTCTGCAGTCTGGAGATCGTGCCGGCGCCGGCGCCGAATCGTCGAGCCTTCTCGTCCCGAGTCTCCTGGAAGTCAAGCTCCAGCATATCCCCCGGTCGATCCCAGAAGTCGAGGCGCCGGTTTCGCCAGCGTCCACCTTTATCTTCTGGATTCCGGGGCTCATGGCGAAACACGACCCAGCGGCCGTCACCCGGGCCCTGGTCACTGTCTCCCTGGACTCTTTGCCACTTGAGGAAAAAGTAGGGCCGGGAGACGTGGCCACCCTGCTTTTTCTTCCGGGTCATGCCGTCCCGGGTCCTGGCTCGGTTGAAATCGAGCTCAAGCTCTCCCAGCAGGCTAAACAGCTTCGCCATGAAGTCGGCGAATGGACCAGCAGCAGGTAGCGGCTCGCGTAAAGAGATCAGGTCCACGCCCAGGGCCTTGAACTCGTTCCAGATCGCGACGAAATGTTCCAAGGATCTAAACCATCTATCGAAAGCAACGACCACCACGCGCTTGTAGACGCCGGCTCGCACCTGGTCGAGCAGCTGCTCCAGGACCGGCCGGCGATCATCGGCGCCGGATCGGCCTTCTTCGATATGGTAATCGATTGATCCTTCCTGGAGGCCCTGGCCCTGGCGCCAGGCTTCGATCTTGAGCTTTTGGTTCTCGGCCGTCTGATCATCGGTCGAGACGCGCAGGTAGGCCGCGATCTTACTCATAGGCGCCCCGTTTGGTCAGTTTTTTGTGAAATTGATTGTCAGGCATATTCGGGCACCACTGATCCACTCTCATCCTCTCTCATCCTCTCTCCTCTGGCCCGACGGGGTCTGGTAGATCATTCACTACCTTACGCATACGGTCCCCGGCATCTTTCAAAATCTTTCCCAATTGTTTTTCTTCGTCCATGTTCCATCATTCTCCATCCTCTATATCTTCTTTTCCATCGGGCTCGGCGGGAGGGTCGAGAGCGAAGGCACAAGTCCAAATTGCCTCCCCATCCTCTGACTGAAGCTTGAATGGGCTCATTTGACCTTGAGTCGCTTTCTTTTGCAGGCGGCGCAGTTTTCGGGGCTATCATCCATACCTTGCTCTAAGGGAAGATTTCCAAGGCTCAACCACTTGCCACATTCGGAGCGACCATCAGATTTGAAGTAGTGCCATTTTCTTGAATTGATGAGTTTTCCCCATCCTTCATTTTCATCGGTATTATATAAGCATAATGGTGTTATGTCTGAGTATATAAAAGAATCTTATGTTAATGACATTTCACCGACGATAAACGTCATTACCAGAACGTACTACGATTAGTTATATATAGTCACGAGAGCATATACTAACACAACTTAACAGGAGGTGAAAGTTTTGAACCCAAAAACAGATAAGTTGGGATATGCAATTGTTGAGAAGAACATCGATAGTGATGACCCGATTTGGCGATTGGCAGCCGCCCTCATCGGGCGTGTGAATGGCTGGCTGTAAACCAAACTACTACTGTAAAGGGCCATAGCGGCCCTTCCTCTTTTTTTAGTGTCCATTTCCATCATCCTCATTAGAACTGTCTAGTACAATATTTTTCCTTTCGTCGTCGATGGGTATTGTGGCAGGTCTACTGTCTCCCTGGCTCGCATCTTGATTCTTTGTAGCAGATCTCGCACCCCTCGGGATTATCTTTACAATTAGGATATTGTTTGATTTCACTTTTACAGGGGACTACTAGCGTTTGGCCCTGTAAGTCAACAAGGTATTGGATCTCATTATAACAATCAATTACTTCTCTCCTGAGAATGTTAATCTTCTCATCAGAAAGGTCGGTTTCAAACTCTTCAATATCTTTTGGTTGGTTTGGTAGTGTTATTATCAACTGCACCATTCTATTCATCTCCATTAGAACTGCAGTCGTCGCACCGATGGGGGATCCTGGCGACATGGGCGCTTCCCGAGATCGTGGTCATTAGCTCGCCCCCAGGTCGTCAGTTGATTCTTTGTAGCAGATCTCGCACCCCTCGGGATTATCTTTACAATTAGGATGGGTAGCCTTGCAGAGAGACCAAGGTTCCCCACTGTCTCCCTGGCCTTCGAGACGCTCTTTGAGCCTCTCCAGTTCCTCGAGGACCTCCTCCCGGGTGGATCCGTTTACGTTGCGGCCGAGCTTCACTACAGCATGGAGCGCCTCAGCCGCTTCCTCGATGAACATTCGGTTTTGGAACTCCGATCCCCAGGCCGTGATCGCTCGCCGGTAGAGCTTCGATCTGGTGGCGTCGAGGGGGAAGTCCAGTGGTGGGCTGGAGCGCCGGATCTGAGCAGTTTTCATCAGGAGATCGTAGATCCTGGCTCGCTTCTCCTTCACCGTGGATCCATCCCACCCTCCCGGGTACGGAAGGAAGTCAGCGTTCAACTCGTCGCGGGGGATATGGGCCGAGACCTGGCCGGTGGGGAGATCGATATAGAGTACCGGCCACTCTTCCCCTTCGTCGGGATCTATCGCTATCCCTACCTGGTGGCCCTGGAGCTCAGCGAGCATGGCTGCAAGCTGAAAGGCTTGATTACGATCAAAGTAAGCCTCGTTAGGGGTGCTCTGGGTCGCTTCGGGTCCACTGTCTCCCTGGCCTTCGCCAGGGTCGTAGCAATCACATTTAAGAACAGTCTTACCCAAACTGGCGATCTCCTGGTTAATGCAGTTCGGGGTTTCGTAGTTCTCGCAGGAGGTACAAAGCGATTCGTGGCCGCTTTGGAGACGGAGTAGCTCATTGAGCAGATCCCGGGCGTCTGTTCTATGTTTGAGTTTCTTTGCGGTGGCGAGGAGATCGATCCTTTGGTCGTCGCCATAGACAATATTCCTTTCGGGTATTTGTAGATCCATCAGATCACCCGCAGTCGCTTGAGTTCGATGAATTGGGGATCCTCGAGGCCTCCGGCAAAATGGCCGTAGCTCACATAGGCCCATGGGCCGCAGACGACGAAGTGTGTCGACCCGGGAGGATGAGCCTCGCCGAAGGCACCGGCGAGCCAGAAGGTGAACTTTTCGCCAGCCTGCAGGATCTCGTGAATATACTCGAGAGGGTTTCCGTGGTTGGTTGGTTCGTTCGTTCGTGGTTGGTTGGGCCCGATAACAGAAAACTTCTTTGCCTCAGGTCCCGTCTGGACACCCATGGAGCCCCTTGAAGCAGAGCCCTACGAGCTACCAGGCCCAGGTCCGGGCCCAAGCCCTGAGGTCATGGGCGGCGGCGGCTTGAGAACACCCCCCAGGGGAATAGCCCTCGATACCTGGATGCCTTTCATCGGAACCCTGCTTATCGTGGTCCTGCTGATCCTCTCCCTCACATGGTCCGGTTACAGCTTCTTCGATGACGATCCCGATCAGAAGAGCGGACCGGGAACAGGCGGGCTGCTCTGGAACGAACCGGTGATGCTCCAGCGAGCCCTTCCGGATGTGGGTTTGGGCACCCAGGATTACGAGCAGGGAGTCATCGGATACGAGCCCAGCATCGCCGTCGATTCGGCCGGCAACATGTACTACACCGCCCACAAGGACCTGGCCTGGCAGAATAGCTGGGACTACACTGCCTCCTGGTTCTTTGTCAGCCAGGACGGCGGTGAGAGCTGGCATCCCCCCGGAGACTGGGGGGTCGGCCAGTATGGCTCGATGGTCGCGGTGGGTGACGAGGGTGATATCGGCATTGACGCCAACGACCGGGTCTATTTCGTGGATACAACACTGGAGGATAACTGGCTCCATGTCTGGGACGACGCCGGTGAGAGCTATGTCCGGCCCCCCCTGCGACTCAACTCCATGGCCCTGGACGACCGGCCATGGGCCACGGCCCAGGGTGATGGCATCGTCCACTACCTGGGCAACAACGCGGTGGACTTCCTGGACTGCTATGGCGAGGTGGGCCGCTACTGGTACTACCGTTCCGACGACGGTGGCCTGACCTTCAGCCAGTGTATGGCCATACCCGGCGGCTGGACCCATATCGAGGCCGAGCGGGACGGACCCTACACCTACATGGTCCAGGAGGCGGTGGACACCAATGACTGGGATGACCGGGATATGCGGATACTGGTCTCGGACGATACCGGACAGACCTGGTCCGACCCGGTGGTCGTCGGCGACCCGGCTGCCAATCCTCCCGAGGGCTTTCCCTGGATATCCACCGGACCGGCCTCCAACGACGGGCTGGTGGCGGCCATCTGGGCCGATGCCGACGGAGGCCCCACAGGGTCCTGGAAGATATTTGTCGCCATGAGCTGGGACCATGGGACCAACTGGACCGTCTGGGAGATCACCCCCTTCGAGGGGCTCTTTCTCTATCCCACCATCTATGTGGGACCCCAGATGACGGTGGGCGTGGCATTCTATGGCCTGGAGGGGGAATACGAGGCTGGCAACGAATGGCATCTCTACGGCGCCATGTTGCAGGACCCGGTGCCCTACGAGACCTTCGAGTTCACCATGGCCGACACCGAGTCCCTGCATACTGTCAGTGATCAGCTCGAATACCGTGACGACCTGCATGCCCTGCATGATTTCTTCGAGATAGCCATATCCCCCGACCTGGCCCTGAACATCGCCTACCAGCACAACCTCGGCGTTCATCCATTCGAGCCTGCCGAGGAACAACGATATCTTTATTTTGTAAGTGGAGCGTTTGGTGAGCTACAATGAGCCCTTCCAAGAAGAAAGAGCCCGAGCCACTGGAAGCCGAATCAATAGATGATGAGACTCCAGAGGATGGACCATTGAATGCCGAAGAAACTGGAATTACCGGATCCGATGCCTCGGATACAGGGACTGAGCCGCTCGAGGCTGAACAGATTAAAGAGCCACAGACAAAGGATACCCCTGATGGAAAAACCGATGATAAAATGGCATCCGAAGAGACCAAGGATACCACGGGTGGAGCCATCGTGGCCACTGTCCCGCCGCCCAAGGCCGCCCCGGACACCGAATCCATGATGCGTTATGGGGCCATCGGTGTGGTCCTGTTGTTGTTCCTGTTCATAGTGGCTCCCGGGATCATCGACCACTTTTCCAAGGACGACGATGAACCCTTGACCCAACCGCCGCCTCAGAACATCGCACTGGAATGGCAGGAGCCGGTCTGGATGCCCAGGGCGCCGGAGTGTGTCGATCCCAACAACGGTCAGATTTATCCCGAGTATGCCATCGGCTACGAACCATCGATAGCGGTGGATGCGGATGGTAACCTCTTCTACACCGCCCACAAGGATCTGCGCTGGGCAGGGCCCGACGGCGGCGCAATACGAACAGCCACGGACATAGTAGAAGGAATTATACCCCCCGGCGGCTCACCTTACCTTTTAGCCTGCGACACGCCCGCCCCGCCGCCCTACTCGGAGGCCGAGACCTCCTGGGACTACTATGCCTCGTGGTTCTATGTCAGCCAGGACGGGGGTGAGACCTGGGGGCCGCCCAACGATTGGGGCAACGAGATGTCCGGATATCAATCTGGATCCATGGTGTATCCAGGCGATGAGGGCGAT
>CAYSUX010000017.1:0-11785 GCA_964434315.1 uncultured archaeon | reverse complement strand
TCGATGCCAACGACAGGGTCTATTACATTGATACCTATCTGGAAGACAACTGGCTTCATGTCTGGGATGACGGCGGAAATTCCTATGTCAGAGGTACCCGTCAGAACACACAGGCCGCCGACGACCGGCCCTGGCTCACCGCCCAGGGCGACGAGATCGTTCATTATCTGGGTAATTCGGGCACTATGATCCCCGACTGCTTTGGCGAGGGCGGTCGCTACTGGTACTACCGCTCCACCGACGGCGGCGTGACCTTCACCCAATGCTACGCCATGCCCGGCGGCTGGTCACATATCGATGCCGAGCGCGACGGTGAACATGTTTACGTGGTGCAGGAGGAAAATGACGGCGCTAGCGGTGATATCCAGGTGCGGGTCTCGGACGACACGGGCTTAACCTGGACCGACGCCATGATCATCGCTCCCCGGGAGACAAATCCTCCTGAAGGCTTCCCCTGGATATCATCAGGTCCCGCCTCTACCAATGGTCTAGTGGCCACCACCTGGGCCGACGCCTATGGCGGGCGTACAGGACCCTGGAGCGCCAATATCGCCATGAGCTGGGATTACGGCGTCAACTGGGAGCACTGGGACATCACTCCCTTCAACGGCATCTTCGAGTATCCCAACGTCTATGTGGGTCCCAACAACACCGTGGCCGTGGCCTTCTACGGTCTTGAGGGCGGGTACGAGGTGGGCAACCAGTGGCATCTATACACCGCCATGGTCCAAGACCCGGAACCCGGCACGCCTTTCGACTTCACCATCGCCGATCCCTACCCCTTGCACACGGTCACCGAGAACGAAGTGGCCACCAATGATGTCCACGCCCTCCACGACCTGTTCGAGATCGCCATCGACCCCAACGACCTGAGCCTGAACATCGCCTACCAGTATAACATCGACGAGCACCCCTTCGAGGTCAATGAGGAGCAACGCTACCTCATGTTCGTCAAGGGGCTGGTAGTGGATGGCATGGGCTTGACGAGCCCCTCGTTCGAGGATGGTGAGCCGATACCGAAGAAGCACACCTACGACGGTTCCGACAGCTCACCGGCCCTTGTATGGAGCGAGCCGCCCAACGGGACCGTGAGCCTGGCGGTCATCGTGACCGATCCCGACGCGGGCAAGGTTCCCTTCACCCATTGGTCGATATGGAACATCTCGGCTGACAGGTCATCCCTGTCCCAGGGCATCGCCACCCGGGATGTCGTGCTGGGGGACGCCCGGCAGGGCACCAACAGCTTCGGCTTTGTCGGTTACGGTGGACCCGACCCTCCCGAGGGGCAGAACCACAGCTACCGCTTCACGGTCTATGCCCTGGACTCATATATCGACCTTGAGCCTGGAGCCAAGCGTATCGACCTGCACAAGGCCATGGCCGGCCATATCCTCTCCAGTGGGACATTGACCGGGACCTACGGCCATTGAGTCGCCCTTTGGGACACAAACCCGCTGGCGGCCCAGATAGGTCATCCGTTGGCTGGAACCTTCCCGATTCACGAGTCCCATTTCACATTTCACACTTCAGATTTCACCAAAACCTTAATTCGCCATGGTCGGCTCCCACTCCATGAGCAAAGAGCCCCTCGAGGCCGAGCCGTTGGAAGCCGATGAGTTTCCAGTCGCCTCGACCGTGCCGACCGCCTCCGGACGCCGCCCCGGTCCATCGAATGACCGATACCTGACCCTGGCCATGGTCGGCTCGGCGGTTGTGATAGCCATCCTATTGCTGGCCGGCTGGCAACTGGACTGGTTCGCAGGCGATGAGGATGAGGATCCATCGACGAACCAACGACCGGTGGTCAACGGCCTGCGCTGGTACGACCCGGTGTGGATGCCCCGGAACCCCCAGTGCGTGGACCCGAACAACGGTCAGGATCACCCCGAATACGCCATCGGCTACGAACCGAGCATCGCTGTCGATTCAGATGGCAATCTATTCTACACGGCCCACAAGGATCTGACATGGGCCGGGCCGGATGGCGGCTCGCTGAGAACCGCCTTTGACATTTTAGATGGGAACATACCCCCTGGCGGCTCACCATACCTGTTAGCTTGTGACACGCCCGCACCGCCACCCTACTCCGAGGCCGAGACCTCCTGGGACTACTACGCCTCCTGGTTCTATGTCAGCCAGGACGGGGGTGAGACCTGGGGACCGCCCAACGACTGGGGCACCGAGATGTCCGGATATCAATCTGGATCCATGGTGTATCCAGGCGATGAGGGCGATATCGGTATCGATGCCAACGACAGGGTCTATTACATTGATACCTATCTGGAAGACAACTGGCTCCATGTCTGGGATGACGGCGGAAATTCCTATGTCAGAGGCACCCGCCAGAACACACAGGCCCTCGACGACCGCCCCTGGATCACAGCCCAGGGAGACGAACTGGTCCATTATCTGGGCAACTCCGGCACCATGATACCCGACTGCTTTGGTGAAGGGGGGCGCTACTGGTATTACCGTTCTACCGATGGTGGCGTGACCTTCAGCCAGTGTTATGCCATGCCGGGTGGTTGGTCCCATATCGATGCCGAGCGGGACGGGGAGCACATCTATGTGGTCCAGGAATCCCACGACACAGGTTCGGAAGAATATCGTGATATCCAGGTCCGCGTTTCTGACGATACGGTCTCAGTTGGACCGAACCCCTGGTCATCGGCCCTCCCTCGGCCAATCCTCCAGAGGGCTTCCCCTGGGTCTCCACCGGTCCCGCCTCCAACGAGGGGCTGGTGGGAGCCATCTGGGCCGACGCGGCCGGAGGCCGTGCCGGACCATGGCGATTGCATGCCGCCCTGAGCTTCGACTACGGTGTTACCTGGCATTACAAGGACATCACGCCCTTCGAGGGGCTATTCTTCTATCCCACCATCTATGTGGGGTCCGAGCAGACCGTGGCCATCGCCTTCTACGGTATCGAGGGCAACTACACCGCCGGGACGCCGTGGCACCTCTACGCCGCCATGGAGCAGTATCCGGACGAGAACTTCACCTTCGACTTCGCCATCGCCGATCCCGAGCCGCTGCACCACATCAACCAGTGGGAGGTGGACCAGGACCCCACGGATGTCCATGCCCTGCACGACTTCTTCGAGATAGCCATCTCCCCCACCGATCTGAGCCTGAACATCGCCTACCAGTACAATATCGGTGAGCATCCATTCGAGGAGCACGAGGAGCAGCGTTACCTCACGTTCGTTTCCGCCGAATGGGTCGGGGATTGAGGGCCGTAAACGCCTGCCGGGAGCCGATATTCCAGCCCCGGTGTTCAGAGCAGCTTACCATAACCATTAATTTAGATGGACTCCCTGGGGCCCATATGTCCAAAGAGCCCCTTGAAGCTGAGCCGTTGGAGGGCGAACCGCTACAGGCTGAGCCGCTGCAGGATACCTCCGGAAGCTCGACCATCATGACCGGGCCGCCCGCCGGTGTCCGTGACCGGGACGATGACGATATGCGTGACCGGGCTATGATCATCGGTTCGGTGCTGGTAGTGACCTTGTTGTTACTAGCGGGCTTCAATGCCGGTTGGTTCGACAGTGAGGATGACGAACCGCCCATCGACGAGCCGCCGGTGGTGGCCGGGATACGTTGGCACGAGCCGGTGTGGCTACCCAGGATGTCGGGGTGCGTCGATCAGGGCAATGGCCAGGACTTCCCGGAGTATGCCATCGGCTACGAGCCTTCCATCGCCGCCGACCCAGACGGAAACCTCTACTACACCGCCCACAAGGACCTGCGCTGGTCCTCACCCGACGGTGGGATAGCCAATTGGATGGACGGCCGGCCCCACCTCTTTCCCGACCTGCCCTGTGTCCAGGGTTACCACACCACCTGGGACTACTATGCCTCCTGGTTCTTTGTATCCAACGACGGGGGCGAGACCTGGGGCCCTCCGGCCGACTGGGGTGTTTTCAACGAGGGGATGCAGTATGTGGGCGACGAGGGGGACATCGGTGTTGACGGCAATGGCCGGGTATTCTTCGTGGACACCACGCTGGAGGACAACTGGCTCCATTACTGGGAGGACGGCGGACACACCCACATCAACTCCCAGCGGCTCCAGTCCACCGCCGCCGACGATCGACCCTGGCTCACGGCCCAGGGCGACGGCATCGTCCACTACCTGGGCAACAACGGCGTGGCACTTCAGGCGCCGCCCCTCTCCCCGGGCACCAGCGGCAACGGCCGCTACTGGTACTATCGCGGCACCACCACCGGCGACTATGTCACCTTCGATCTGGGCCGGGGCCTGGAGGGCGGCTGGGCCCACATCACCGCCGAGGAGAACGGCGATCATGTCTACATCGCCCAGGAGGTGAACAACGGCGGCTCGGGCGGCATCAAGGTCTGGGTCTCGGACGACACCGGTATCTCCTGGAACGACCCGGTCTGGATCGGGCCCATGAACGGCACGCATCCCGAGGGCTATCCCTGGATGGGCGTGGGCGAGAACGGCACGGTCTTCGTGGCCTGGCAGGAGTCGGTCGAGGGCGGCCGGGCACCGGGTGTCCTCTACATCGCCCGCTCAGACGAGCATGGCGCCGAGGGCTCCTGGGAATACTGGGACATCAGCGCCGGTCATCCCCATGAGGAGGGTGGCGTCTACCTCTATCCCAACCTGGAGGTCGGTCCTGACAATCTGGTGGCCTACACCTACTACGGTAACATCGGTGCCCACACCGTGGGAGACGAGTGGTACCTCTATGCCGCTGCCTTGCTGGACCCGAAACCAGGCGAGATATTCAATTTCACAATAGTGGACCCTCATCCCCTTCACACCTCGACGCAACAGGAGGTGGACATCGATGACCTGCACCCATTGCACGATCTCTATGAGGTGGTCATCAGCCCCGATCTCTCCATCAACATCGCCTACCAGTACAACATCGGCGACCACCACTTCGAGGAGAACGAGGAGCAGCGCTATCTGATGTTCCTTTCGGGCGACTGGGTGGGAGAGGATGGGTAGGATGCTACCCCGAACCGGGTTCACCCGGGGCCTGATCCTGTTGCTGGGGGTTTTTTGCCTATTGATCTTGGCGACCTCAGCCTCGGGCGAGCTCGTCGAGCAGGACATCGACTACCATGTCGATATGGTGGAGGGCTCCGAGGGAGAGGGGTTCGAGCCCCACATCCTGGCGGGCCCGGGCATCGATGGCACCGAATGGTACTACATCGATTCGCCCACCGGCCTGGGAGGCACCCAGGGGGGCAATCTCTTCATCTCAAAGGATCACGGCGATACCTGGCAATGGTACGACAAGGACACAGCCCTGGCCGGCTCATCCGGTGACTCCTACACCGTCATCGGCCCTGAAGGTCAGATCTACTTCACCGACCTCTACCTGGCCACAGCCAGTGTCGATACCTCCCTGGACGGTGGCGAGACCTGGTACCTGAATCCCCTGGCCTCGGTCTATGTGGGCGACGACCGGCAATGGCTGGACATGGGACCCACCGCCGGCGGTGGGGGCAACACCATCTACTTCACCTTCAACAATGTGGCCGGAGGCCTGGTGATGGTCAAATCGGACCTGAGCGAGACCACCGGGGTCCCGGTGGACTGGCATCCCTGCAACAACGGGCTGGCCATCGCCGGTAATGTGATGTCCAGGGACAACTTCGTGGTGAACAGGGACGATGGCACCATCTACATCGCCAACTTCCAGCAGGACGACGGGCTCTACATGTATGTGTCCACCAACGGCTGTCAGAGCTTCAGCAACTACCGGATAACCGACAACGGGGTCCATCCCGAGAACCAGAACACCTTTGTCATCCCCGACGTGGATAGCGAGGGGAACCTGTATGTCATGTGGAGCTCCAGGGCCCATATCCATGTGGCGGTCTCCACAGACAAGGGACAGAGCTGGACCGTGCACCAGGTCACCGAGACCCCGGGGACCAGGGTCCTGCCCTGGGTGGCCGCCGGCGACACCGGGCGCATCGGCATGATCTACTACGAGACCCCGGCGGAAGGTGACCCGAACCACTTCGACAACACCGCCATCTGGAACCTGAGCCTGGTCATCTCGACCAATGCCCTGGACCCGGAGCCCAGCTTCCGGGTCACCAATGTCCATCCCGAGGTCCATTACGGCTCGGTCAGGACCTCGAACCCCTCGGGCAGCCCCGATCGGGACCTGGGAGACTTCGTCGGGGTCGATGTGGACTCCCTGGGTCGGCTCATCGCCAACTACGGCTTCGACGGTGACGACGGTGTGGGCGCCAGACAGGCGGTCATCATGTTCGCCCGCCAGGAGGAGGGCCCCTTCCTGCGAGAGGATGTGGGACCGGTGGCCGATTTTAGCCATACAGTGGATGAACTGACGGTCAGGGTGGACGCCTCGACATCCTATGCCCGGGCCGAGGGCGCCAACCTCACCAGCTTCATCTGGGACTGGGGCGATGGTACCAACGCCTCCTTCAACGACACCAGGGCCAGCCACGCCTATGCCGGGGAAGGTAGCTACAACATCACTCTGAAGGTTGTTAGCAGTAGCGGGCTATCGGCCAGGGTATCCTTTACGGTGACACTCAAAGAAGAGGCTACCGATTTCAACCTCTACTGGCTCCTGGGCGGAGCGACGCTCATCCTCCTGATAGCCGCCATCGTAGCCACCGAGCGAGGCAAGGGCAAAGAGGAGTCATAAGCCCCGTCCGTAGTCATTCGGATGTCGTATGCCCGGCCTGCCTTACATTTCAACCCTCAAAACCCTCATAACCACCAAGACTCTCATTATCGCCAATGCCTTCGGCCAAGGTCAACTCATCCTCACCGGGAACCTCATCGGGCGCCACGGTGGAGAAGCGGGTTTTACTGCACCTGCTGGACCATTCCAGGGAGGCGGAGGGGTTCGAGGTCGACTTCGCCCTGAGCCAGGCCGGAGTGGCCAGGGAGTTGGGAGTGGCCCGTCCGGCTGCGGCCCGGGAGCTGATCAAGCTCACCCGCGGGGGTCTGGTGGCCGAGCGAACAGCCCATGTGCGAGGCTCACGCCGGCAGCGCAAGGTCTATGCCCTGACCGGGGCCGGGATCGAGGCGGCCGGGGCTATCCGGAAGGGGCTGCTGGAAGCCAGGGTCGAGGTCTCAGGAAGGGTTGGTACCGACGAGGGTGTGAAAACCCAGAGCCTTTCGAAGCTTCTGGTACAGGTACGCCGGGAGCATCCCCGTACCAGCCTGGCGGCAGTGCTGAGCGCGGTCAAGGGAGGGGTCTTCGACCCGGCTCGCTTGCCTGGAGCCACGACCAAAGGTGGCGGGTTGCGCTCCCTGGAATTCTCCCAGGCCGTGCCCAAACCCCGCTACTTCCATGGGCGCGAAAGGGAGCTGGCAACGCTCAAAGAGACGATAACCGGGGGTCAGGTGAAGGTCGCGGTGGTCACCGGATTGGCCGGGATCGGCAAGACGACCCTGCTGGCCCAACTGACCCGGAACCTGCGCAAGGAATGGAATATCTTCTGGTTCCAGGCCGGGCGCTGGAGCGGAGGCCGCTCATTCATCGTATCCCTGGGCGAGTTCCTGGCCCGGGCCGGGGTCGGTGAAGCACTGGTCGGGGCCCTGGAAGCCGGGGAACCCATGGAGGGGCTGCTGGCCGCCATGGGGCTGGATCTGGCCGGCTCGCGGACCCTGGTGGTGGTGGACGACGCCCACTGGGCCGAGAAGGAGCTCTACCGGATCCTCCAGGCCTTGCTGGGCGTCCTGGGATCCATCGATGGCGCGGTGTTGCTGGTGGCCGGTCGGTCGGTCGAGCCATTCTATGATCGTCGCCATGTCAAGCTGGCCGGCAGCGTTCTGGAGCTGGATCTGGAAGGACTTGATGAGCGACCCTCCCGGGAATTGCTCAAGGAGAACCGGGGCGGGATCGTTCCCGGCCATACCGAGGATGAACTGGAATTGCTGCTGGAGGTCACCCGGGGTCACCCGCTGGCCCTGGAGCTGTTGAGACCCACAGGGGTTCTGAAGGGAGCGGGATTGACCGGAGCCCTGGCTGATTTCTCCACCTTTCTGGAAGAGGAGGTCGTGGGAGACCTGACACCTGGGGAGCTGGAATTGCTCAAGGGGGCCGCTGTCTACCGTTATCCGGTATCGGCCGAGGCGTTGTTATCCCAGCCCCGCCCTGAAACCGAGATCCAGAACGGGGACCAGGACAGGGACGAGGACAGGAATGCCAACGTCCGTACGATGGAGGCCCTGCGATCCGTGATGGCCAAATCGCTCTTGCTGGAAGGATGGACCGGCACCCATGTTCTCCACGATGCCCTGCGGGAGTTCTTTGGCGGGCGCTCGACACCCCGGGAACGACAGGGCTATCATGCCATGGCGGCGGCCTATTACGGTCGGCTCTATGACGGCCTGGCCCGGGCTCCACCCGAATCCCGTCTGGAGGAGGAGGCCGGACTGGAGATGGTCCACCACCTGCTGGAGGCCGGCGCCATCGGCGAGGCGGCTGAACACCTGCTGGAGGTGGGCGAGGAGCTGGTACGAATTGGTACCGTGGAGGTGGTGGAGTTACTGGACCGCCTTCCCGAGAACGCGATAGAACCCGGGCTCTGGCGGGAGTTGCTGGAATTGAAAGGGGACGCCGCGGCCCGGACCGGTAACCTGGACGAGGCCCTGACCCATTACGCCGAGGACCTGGCCCAGGTCGAGGAGGGCTCACCCGAGAAGGCCCAGGTCCTGGCCAAGATGGGCGCGGTGGAGGCCTTGAGAGGCGAGACCAAGCAGGCCCTGAGGTTGCAAGAGGAGAGCCTGGCTATCTTCCAGGCCCATGATGACGGTCTGGGGATCGCCCGTACCTTGAACGAGCGGGGATTGATCCTGAAACGGGCCCGACAATGGAAGGCCGCCGAGCAGGCCTACAAAGAGGCGCTGAGAGTGCTGGAGGAGATGAACGACCAACTGGCGTTGGCCCGGCACAAGGCCGGTATCATGGCCAGCATCTGGTCCAATCTGGGATCGCTTCACGAGGCTCGCCACGCCCCCGAGGAGGCCCTCGACGCCTATGCCAGAGCCTATGATCTGGCAGCCCTGGGTGAGAACCGGAAGGTGTTGCTGGCGACCTCCCTGTCCCAGGTGGAACTGTTGATGAACCTGGGCCGGATGGAGGAGGTCGGGCAACCCCTGGAACGGGCGAGACGACTGAGCCGGGACGCGGGGGCGGGAAGCCAACTGAGAGTGGAACTGATGGCCGCCCAGCGAGCCAGGCATCATGGAGAGCATGCGGCTATACTCACCAGCCTGGAAACGATATTCCGACTACTGGAGGCAGCCGGTGAATGCAGGGAGGCGGCACAGGCCAGACCGAAAGGGAGATTCCCTCTCCCCCGTCGGTTCGTCCCCTCCTCGAGCTCATCTGAGATACCGCAACCACAGGTTGTGCACGCCGTACGGAACCTGGAGGAGATCGCAGCCTCCCTGCTTAATTCGAAAGGCCCGGAAAACCCAAAGGCCGGCACCGGAACTATCCGGGGTCCAAAGGAGCATTTGCCCCTCATGGAGATGCTGATCCGATCCACCCGGGCAATGGCCGGACTGGGCGAGCTGGGAGGGGCGGGCCGGTTGGCCATGACCCTGGGCCGGGGTTACCTTCCCCTGGGCGAGCTTGACAGGACCCTGGACATGCTCGAACTGTCCCGGAGCCTGTTCGCCCGGGCCGGGGAGCCCGGAGGAGAGGCGGCAGCCTGCTATCAACTGGGTCGGACCATCCAATTGCGGATGGGGCCCGGCGACCGGAAAACGGCTCGGCGGCATCTCGAACAGGCTCTCCGGCTCTCCCTGGATATCGGGCTGGAGGAGGGGGCGAGGGCCGCCCGCCAGGCCCTGGATGTCCTTGACGGATAGATCCTGGATGACCTTGACGGGCGATAGGGCGACTCATGTCTGACCTCTAATGTTTGGGGCGCCATTCACTGTCGTTGGTGTTGAACTCGAACATGGGAGCCCATTGCTCGATCGAGCCCTTGTCGGATCGGGTCGTGTCTGCTGAGGTTTCCGCCTCCTCTCGCGTGTCCAGCCTGAAGGGGGCGGGCTTCTTGCCTCTGGGTCGGCGGTTGAACAGTACCACGGCACCCAGGGCTCCGGCCATCAGGATGAGCGGAAGGCTGAACAGGGCCAGGCCGGAGGGTATCTCCCACCACTGCTCGGACTCGATGGCCGGGGTCTCCATTCCCCCCGAGCTCACCTCGACCATGTGGGTGGAGAAGCTGGGTATGGCGATAACGACCTGGGTCGCGTTGGCCTCCTCGACGATGGCATACCCACCCGAGGAGGGGGTCGCCAGCACAGTGGCCAGGGGTTTTTGGGTCAGGGTCTGACCATCCAGCTTGACCTGGGGATTGGCCAGGTCGGCCACCTCCCCCTCCTTGTCCAGATGGACCACGATGACCCGTGCGGAGTCGAAATCACCGGACACCCTGAGTCGCAGACGGTTTGGCTCAACAAGTTCAGGCTCCAGGATCAAGCCCTCATCATACAGCTCAGGCTCGCCCTGGCCCTTGACCAGGTAAAAGGCTCCGGCGACAGTCCCGGTATCGAGCATGTCACCGATATCCGAACGGTAAAGATGGGTCCAGGTCGAGACCACATCGTTGCGGTTCGGGTCACCCTGGGAGATACCGCGCACATCTATCTCGAAACCTCCCGCAACCGGCTCTGCCTCGGGGGTGATGATGACCCGCAGGACGACAAAGACCGATTGACCCGGACCCAGCCTCACCCCGAGATCCCGGTCAGCCATGATCGGCCCGACATAGCGGGTCAGATCGGTACCTTCGGGATCGACCCCGGTCAGTCGGTCTGGGTCGATGACCTCTATCTCTTGGTCGCTGTTCTCAAACTCCAGTTCATCCAGATCCTCGATCCAGGCCGGGAAGAACAGGTGAGCCTTGACTCCGACCGTGCCGTAGTGGGTACCACCCAACTCCAGCATGATGGTGTCCTGGGTATTCCCCAGGTTCTCGACCCGGACCAGGTAGTAGGTGGGGCGCTGGTGAGTGGTGTAGTGGTGAGGGTCCTTGACCGACAGGTCGACACGGTACTCGGGCTCGAGTATGACCTTGGTCGTGGTCATGACCGAATCGGTCTGGGTCGAATCGCCCAGTGAGGTGGCGGTGACACCGATCTCGTATTTGCCCGGGATATTGTCAACCACCACGGTCAACAGGAGCCTTGTGGACTGGCCGGGCTTCAGGAACAGGTAGAAACCATCGGGGCCGATATCCACATCGGTCAAGAAGAGCTCGCGGTCGGTCTCGAAATAAGTGTCGTTGGCCCAGGCCAGGACCTGTTCCTCTTCGATGATCTCACCGCTGACGGCCTCGGACACACTGATCAGGCTCAGGCGGGCAGTGACGCCTTCCAGGCCATATGCCGGGCCACCCAGGGCCAGTTTGATCGTGTCATGGACATTGCCGGTATTGGTCAATTTCAAGGGGAAGCGGGCCGGCTTGTTGGCCTCGACCACCTGTTGGGTGATAGTGGCTTTCAGATCAACTCCGTATTGGGGCTTGACGATGACCGTGGTCACTGTCTTGACCGTGTCCCTCTGGGTGGGGTCGCCACCCGAGGTGGCGGTGACGGTTATCTCGTAGTCAGCGGGGTCGGCCTCGATGACCACGGTCAGCATGACCCGGAGGTGTTGGCCGCCGTTGAGCGAGACAACGATCTTGCCATCATCGGGTATGGGAATGAACTGGTCATAGCTGGTTGTCAACGGTTTGCCGGTGGTATCCAGCAGGGGAACCTCGTACTGGCCGTCTATGTTGATATGAGGTATGG
>CAYSUX010000016.1:0-22436 GCA_964434315.1 uncultured archaeon | reverse complement strand
GTGGGGGTTTTGGAGGTCTCGTCCAGGGCCTCGGTCCCGAAGGTCTCGAAGAAGCCCTCCAGCCGGGCCAGGGCCTCATCGGCGCGGTTCAGCCGGTGAAGGCAGCGGGCCTGCCCCAGTATCGCCTTCTGGCTCTGGAAGCCGGGTGGCGAACCGGGATCCACCGGCGAGTGGGCCTGCTGGGCCTGCTGGGCCGCCTGGTAGGAATCCAGGGCCTCGGCAAATCTGCCCAGCTCCTCCAGCACTTCACCCCTGGCCAGTTGGGTCCGGGTTGAGAGGGGCACCATCACCAGGGCGTTGTGGAACTGGTTCATGGCCTCCCCGGACAGGCCGGCATGATGCAGGGCCTGGGCCTTCAGGATCCAGTCCCCGTCCAGGACCCGGCTGCGAGCCTGACCGTCCAGGGCGCGGATGGCCTGGTCGTAGCAGCGCAAGGCCTTGACCATATCCCCTTCCTCCTCGGCCATTCTGGCCATCCCCTGCCAGGCGTCGCCATGGGCGTCGTTGATGGTCAGGGCCTGGTTGTAGGCCGCTTTGGCCGCCTGGGGTCGGTTCAGGGCCACCAGGGTGTCCCCCAACGCCACGAAGTAATCGGCGTCGTTGTCGTCCAGCTCGATGGAGGTCTCGAGAAGCTCCAGGCCCTCCTCGGGCAGGCCCATGTGGGTCAGGGCTCGCCCCTTGGCCATCCAGGCGTAATGGAAGGTCGGGTCGATGTCCAGGGCCTTCTGATGATATCCGATGGACTCGTGGTATCGTTCCAGGTGGTCCAGGGCGTTGCCGATGTTGTTGATGGCTATGGCGTACTCGGGTTCGGCTTCCAGGGAACGCTGGAATATCTCGATGGACCGTTCGTAATGACCCTGATTGTAGTAGACATTGCCCAGGTTGTTCCAGGCGATGGCGTCATCGGGATTCAGCTCCACCGCTCTCTCGTAGTAGCGGCGGGCCTGATTCAGCTCCCCGGCCAGTTGCAGAGTGTAGCCCCGGTTGTTCCAGGCCACCTGATATCCCGGCGCCAGACGCATGGCCTCGTCGTAGCATCGCAGGGCCTCGTTGAGGCGACCCATCAGGAAATTGGTGAAACCCCGGTTGTTCCAGGCCACCGCGCTGTTGGGCTGACGCTCCAGGGCCTCGTCGTAGGCCGCCAAAGCCTCATCGAATTCCTGCAGGGCCTGGTGACAATCACCCCTGGCTATCCAGAAATCCAAACCATCCCGGCCCTCCGGTCCCAATTCGCAGGCTTTTTCCAGGACTGGCAAGGCCTTGGCGAATTTGCGTCTCCGGAACAGTCCCCTTCCCAGCTCGAAATGGTTGCGGGCGCTATCGGGTTCCAGCTTCACAAGCCGGTTCAGCAGATTCACCATCCGGCGCGTCTTGCCGGCTTCCCGGGCCTCGTCTATCCTGGCCCTTATCTCATCGGGCGTGCTAGCCATTGTGTTCCTCCTTTTCCAGGCGTGCCAGGGCGGCCTTGGCCTCAGGGTAATCGGGTTTGAGCCTCAACGCGGCCTTGAATGCCTCCTTGGCCTCCGACTGCCGGTCCAGTTGGTCCAGGACCACGCCCCGGTTGTGGTGCGGCCAGGCATACTTCTCGTCCAGGGCGATGGCCTTCTCGTAGCTGTGGCAGGCCTCCAGTAGCCGCCCTTTCTGGCGCAGTACGACACCCAGGTTGTTCCAGGCCGATTTGTGGTCGGGTTTGAGCTCCACCGTCCGCTGGAAGGCGTCCAGGGCCCGGTCGTGGTCCCGCAACCGGTAGTAGGCCTTGCCGATGTTGAACCAGGCCACGGCGAACTTGGGGTTCAGCTCCAGGGCCTTTTGGTAGAACAGGACCGCCTTGCCGTTCTGGCCCAGACGACTCAGGGCCACGCCCTTGTCGTTGTAGACCACCTCGTCTTCGACGCTGATACCGAGGTCCAGGGAATCCGCAGCCTTGCCATACTCGCCCAGGGCGTCGTGGGTCATCCCCTTGGCCAGCAGGGCCTCCTTGAACCTGGGTCGAAGCTCCAGGACCCTGTCGAACTCGCTCAGCGCCTCCCGGTTGCGCCCCAGCTTGTGTAGCAGGAGCCCCTTCCGATAGTGAGCCTCCCGGTTCCGGGGCTCGGTCTCGATGACGCTCTCCAGGGCCATCAAGGCCCGTTTTGGATGACCCAGGACCTCATGGGCCCTGGCGGCCTCCAGGATGGCCGGGCAGTAATCCGGGGCCCGCTCGAAAGCCTGCTCGGCCGCTTCCAGGGCCTGTTCGTGGCTACCCAGGAGCCTGAGGGCCCGGGCCCGGTCCTTGGCCAGGACCTCCTGGTTGGCTGCTCTGGGCGACACCCTGTCGAAGGCGGCAAGGGCGGCCTCGGGACGCTTCAGGGCTATCTCCACCTGCCCCATCAGATGATGCAGACTGGTCCTTGTGGGCTCCAGCTCCAGGGCCTCCAGGGCCAGCTTGCGGGCCTTGCGGGGCTGATCGACCTTGATCAGGTTGATTATCCTGACCCGAAGTTCGTCGACCCTCTTCGACCTGGATGGCTCTGGCGATCCTCTGGTGTCTGGTTCGGAATCGGTGGTATCGTCCATGTTCGGCAGGGACTGACCCGATTATCATGGGATGCGAGTTGCCCCGTGGACTACCAGTTTGGGGTCGATTCTTATGGCTTGTGGTATGTTGCCGGGTACGGGAGCGGATCCCGTGGACCCAATGAGAGGCCCAAGGAGATTAAGACCCCCCCAGGGTTACCCCACCCACCGATGGTCGTTCTTCTTGATTGCTGCCACCCGGCCGATGTCCATTTCTTTCGCGCCATCGCCACCCGGTTGGAGGCCAACGACCAACGGGTGATCTTCACCGCCAGGCCCAAGGATGTCACCTTGCCCCTGCTCCGGGGCTTCGGCATCCAACACAAGGTCATCGGCGCCCATCATGCCGGCAGACCGGGCAAGGCCTGGGGGCTGGTTTCCCGTTCCCTGGCGTTGGCCCGATTCGCCCGGAGCCATAATGTGGGAGCCCTGGTCGGCTTCTGCGATCCCTATGTGGCCCAGGCCGCCCGCCTGCTACGACGACCCTCGCTGGTTCTTACCGATACCGAGACCGGTCATACCCAGAATCGATATCTGCACCCGGCCAGCGTGATTGCCACACCTTCCTGGTTCGGCTCCCTGCGCCGTCCCCATCCCTGTCATCTGGCTGGCTCCTGGTTCAAGGAACTGGCCTATCTGGCAGATTACGAGCCCGACGAGAAACATATAAAGGAATTGAAGAAACCCTACATCATTGTGCGCACCGTGGGATGGACCGCCGCCCATGACCGGGGCCTTTCGAGACTACTGGACCCTGACAGCATTGCCCGGGCTCTGGGACCCGAGCTGGCCTGTTATCGAAGCCATGAGGGCAAAGAGGATGATATCACCCTGGCACTCAAGGCCCTGGTGCCGCCTCACCTCATCCATCACGCCATCGCCGGGGCCCGGTTGGTCATCACCGAGGGCGCCACCCTGGCCGCCGAGGCCGCCCTGATGGGCGTGCCCACCATCTATGCCAACCGGCTCCAGCCGGCCTATCTCGATGAGCTGGCCCGAACCGGCATCCTGCGGTTGAACCCTGAACCGAGGGATATCGGGAAACTGGCTCTGGAGTCGGTGAGAGCGGATGACGACAACCAACGCCTTATCGAGTGTCGGACCCGGGTCAGGGAGCTTGTGGAACGTTGCTGGCCCACAGATACCTACGTGGCCGACCTGATAGAAGGTCTTCTGGAAGGAGGGACAGGGGCGGCGCGAAAGGCTCATGATAGATACGCGAAGTGAAAGAAACGAATCGAATCGATCTGTCCGGTCCGGAACCTTCCCGGGGTTACCGGATCAGGGGCCGCTTTACCTGAAATATATCATCCAGGCGGCGGTGTTGCTGGAACATCATTCGATGACCAGGGTCCATCGCTCGGTCTTGGAATTCTCCCTGGAATCCCAGACAGTGATACTCATCGTGTAGCTACCGCTCTCCAGGTCAACGAAATGGACATGATAGATATGCCCGTCGTCCTTGTCGGTGACCCTGATCTCGTAGGTGTTGTTCTGATCCAGGAGCAGCATCTCGGGGCTACGGGTGGAATCCTCGCCTTTCAGGGTCATCTCCACCTTCTCAAGCTCCCAGTTGTCCAGCATCCTGGCCACGATCACGAACGTGCCATTGGATAGCTTGAAATCGATATCCGGGTCCTGGGCCCTTTCCATCACGGTCCAGTTGCCGCTCTCGGGCTCCTGCTGGTATATCTTGTAGTGATCTATCGTGGGGTGGGCTATGTCCTGAAAAGGGGGATTGGTGAACAGGATGCACATACCCAGCCAGACAAAGAAGGTGACCAGCCCCGGCCCCATCCAGTTCTTGCGCTCGAACTCCGAGGTGTCGATCCCGATAGCCGGTATCAACCAGCGAAGCGAGATCGGCCCGGTAAATCCGATGAGCACGGCCAGACCCACGTGGACCTTGGCCGCCACGATAAGGCTCAGCAAGGCCAGCAAACCGGCCAGACCCAGGGAGAGGTAGCTGATCTTGGCGTCCCTGATCTCCTTGGTCAGGAAAGCCTCCCGATCGAACTTGGGGAACTTGAAGCGTTTTTCAGGACCGCCGCCCTTCTTGGCCATTGGTCTGGCCCATTCTTCCAGCCTATAAAAAGAGCATTATGCCAGTTCAAGCAGGGTGACCAGGTTGTTGGCCGCCAGTCCACCTATCGAATGGGCCAGGGCCCGCCGTGGTGTTCCCGGGACCTGCCGTTCACCGGCCGCGCCGGTCAATTGCCAGAATAGCTCGCACAACTGGGCCAGCCCGGTGGCGCCAATGGGATGACCTCGGGCCTTCAGACCCCCTGAGGGATTCACCGGTAGTTCCCCCTCCTGGGCTGTGACTCCGTCCAGGGTCGCGTTCCCGGCCCGGCCGGGCTTGAACAGACCACAGGCCTCCAATCCGAGCAGCTCGAAGGGGGTGAAGGCATCGTGCATCTCAACGACATCCACCTTCCCGGGCCCCCATCCGGCCATGGCATAGGCCTGCCGACAGGCGCCCCGGGTGGCTGCGAAGTCCATTGGCTCGACCCGATCCGCCACGGCCCACCGATCCAGGGCCTGGCCCACTCCCGCCACGGTCACCTCCGGTTCGCCACGGCCCGCTCCACGTTCCATCATCACCGCCGCCGCGCCATCTGATATCGGGGCGCAATCATAGAGTCGTATAGGCTCCATTATCGTTCTTGAATTCAAATACTCGTCGTCGGTGAGCCCTTTCTGGAAATGAGCCCTTGGATTCAGGGCTCCCTGGCCATGGTTCTTCAGGGCCACGGCCTTCAGGGCCTTGGATGTGAAACGTCCCCGGGCCAGAGCCTCGGTGGTGAGCCTGGCCGCCATGGATACCATGCTCTCGCTTGCTGCCCGCTCCTTTGCGGTAAGGACCGAGGCCAGCAGCGAGGTGGCCCTGGGCGTGGGTAGATGGGTCAGCTTCTCTCCGGCGACCACCAGGACCCGCTTCGCCTCCCCGGAGGCCACGGCCCGCCAGCCACTGTGGAAAGCCGCCGCGCCGGTGGCCGAAGCGGTCTCGACGCTCCAGGCGGGGATGTTCTCCAGTTCCAGCGCGTCGGCGACAGCCGAGCAGGGGTTTCCCAGCTCTCCGGCCACCATCGGGCTCCAGACCCCGACCACCAAAGCCTCGGGTGTGGAGCCCTCCAGAAGGGGCCGGGCCGCCTCACCGAGGAGTTCCAACAATCCCTGTTCAAGACGTCCGAACCGGGTATGGTTGACCTGGGACAGTATCACCGGAGCCAGAGGCTCACCCCAGTTCGATGCCGGCCTCGGCCAGGACCCTCAGTATCTCGATGTTGAGCCTGGTTCGCATCAGGGCCGCCTCATCCCCAGGTACCCGACAGGTTATCCTCACCTGGGCGCGGCCCGAATCCAGACCCACGACATTGACCTCCAGCCGGTCCGGTCGCTCATCCCCCTCCTTCCTCTCCAGTCTATCGGTGAGCTTCCACAATCGGGCCAGGGCCTGCTCGACATTCGTTCCCCGGGCCAGGGTCAGGTCCAGTGTCAACTGCCGATGACCATTGTAACTCAGGTTGGTCAGGGGTTGTACCATGAAGTGGGAATTGGGGATACGTACCGTCTTCTTGTCGCTGGTCTCCAGCAGGGTCGAGCGCATGGTCAGACCCACGACAGTGCCGGCAAAGCCTCCCGACTCCACCCGATCACCCTTCGCAAAGGGCTTCTCCAGGATCAGTACCAGACCCGCCAGCAGGTTGGCCAGGATATCACGGGAGGCCAGGCCGATGACCAGGCCGGTGATGCTAAGGCCGATAAGCGTGGCGTAGAAAGCGGGTGTGACCCCCCAGTAGAATAGCACGAGGGCCAGGGCGATGGTGTAGAACAGCCAGTTCAGCAGACGCTCGGTAAAGAGCCGTTGGGGGTCCTTGACCATGACATGGGGGCTCATGGTCCGGTAGAGGGAGTCCATCATCCGACCGGTCCTTCCGGTGAGCCGCCAGATAAGGAGCACTGTCAGTATGGTCAATGCCAGGCGGAAGCTGTTGTTTGTGATCCACTCGGTCAGTGAATCGAACCAGTCTACGATATCGATGGTGACCATGTTACAATGAACATCCGCGTTCCACTTAAGACCCTTTCTGGTCCTTTTTCACCAGTAAAAGCCGAAAGCCGCAATCACAGCTCAGGCCGGGGCCCGAAGGGGGTCCCAGTTTACGCTTGCAATCGGGGCAGGCCAGGCGGGTATAGAGCTCATCGGCCCAGACATCGAAGAGTTCGGGTTCATCGGCGTCGATAAGGGCCTTGAGCTGGGAGGTCAGACCCTGCTCCCGGGCCATCGGTTCGAGCAGTCCCAGGTCATACTTTAGCTTCTTCATCCTGGTCTGGGGACTCTCGGTCATGACATAGGGGGCCATCAGCGCCCCGACGGCAAAGGAGGTCAGGTGAACGATGTGACCAGTGTTATCGGCGTAGGTGCCCCCGGATATGGCCAGGATGAAGACCGTCTCGATGGCCGCGAAGACCAGCGCCCCGATATAGACCGGGACCCGGGACAGGAAGATAATGATCAGGAACAGGGGTATCTCATCATGGGGATAAAGCCTCACAAAACCTCCCATTATGGCGAATATGGCTCCCGAGGCGCCCACGCCGATGATATCCGGGTTCAAAAGGTCGGGAACCGGCTGGATCAACGAGAGGATGGCATAGAGCAGGGAACCGCACAGGCCTCCCCCGAAATAGATGATGGCGAAGGTACGGCTCTTGACCCGTTCTTCGAAAGGCGCCCCAAAGAGTATCAGGACGATCATGTTCATGAGAAGGTGAAAGCCGCCCGCGTGTAGGAAAATGGAGGTGAACAGGGAGATGGGAGACCACCACTCGCCATCCCCGGTCAGGTAGGTGGCCTTGAAACCGAGTTGGTTGTAGCACTCCATGATATTGGTCGTGTCTCCCCAGTTCTCTACCAGGAATAGCGGTACATAGACCGCGAAATTGATTATCACCAGGCTCAACGACACGATGGACCCGGTCTTGTAGGTGTATACCAGGCCGGCGATGATTATGGCGATGATCACCAGACTCAGAGGGCTCACGCTGTCCAAGTGAGGCCATATAAAAAAAGAGGGGCGGTCGGAGGCCTCCCGGAGTGGAAAGCCTCCAACCTGGAACGAACAGCCGGGCAAAGCCAGGCCGGTCGTTCACTATGTTGCGAGTTGTTCTATTGCTCTACCGTTCACGACTAGTCGCGACGACGGACCCAGGCTGTACCCAGCGCGGCGATAACGCCGGCCAGGGCCAGGCCCCAGACCGCAAGACCGAAGCTCGGGGTCGTAAGGGTCACGCGCACGATGCGCACCTTACCGTCTTCGAAGTTGTTGGACCGTTTGGTCTGCTCCTCGTCCTTGTTGTCGTAGAGGTCGCCCTCGCCCTGCTCGTCGATCTCGGAACCCAGGGGATTGGCCCAGACATAGACTTCCACATCGGTGTAGTCCGTTCCGGCGCCGACCGGTGTTTCCGGGTTCTCCCAGATAGCGCTGACCGTCTTCGTCGTTGGCTTGTCCTGGCCCGCGAGGACCTCGGACGGCTCGATCAGCTCGACCGTTGCGGCGCCGAACTTCGTCATGCGCGTCGATGGCCATGGTGAGCTACCGCCGCTCAGAAGCTTGCCGTCGGTGTCCGCGTAGTAGAAGTAGACCACGACGTTCTGGGCGTAGTTCCCGAAGTTCTCGATCTCGGCGGTCACCTCGATGGGCTGACCACTCAGAATGGCCATACCCGGAAGGATCACGCTGTTCACGGCGATGTCGGGCTTGATGATCTCCAGATAGAAGGAGGGCGGAACACCCAGTTCGGAACCGCCGCCGAGCTCGCTACCGGCCAGGATCAGCTTGTACTGATCGGAAGCCGGGGTGCCGGTCTCGGCGCTGTACTCGGGCGCGGTCAGGAAGATCGTGAAATAGATCGCCTGGTCGGGCACGATATCGATGCTGTAGGTCGAGTTGACCCGAACAACGGACGCCGGAGAGCCGGTGCCGTCCTCGGCCTCGATCCTCATCTCCCACTCCAGCGGCTGCTTGTCCAGCAGGACGCCGGGTGTGAACTCGAGGGTGTTGGCGTAGACACCGATGTTGTGAGCGTAGTAGGTTATCTCGGCGCCAAGGCCGGGGAAGATCGTACCAAAGTTCACATCATCGTTGGCAAGGGTCCAGAACATACCGTATTCCAGGGTCCGCACCAGCTTCACTCCGCCGATGACAACGTTGCCCGCTTCACCGGTAACCCGGAACTGGAAGCGCACCTGGGTGCCGTCGGCGTTGGCCCGGTAGGTACTGTACTCGAGGTTCAGGCGGTCGTCGTTCTTCGTCGTCTTGAGGTTCACGTAGTAGAGGTTCCACATCTGGTCGGTGTTACCGCTCAGACCGGTCTCGATGATATCGCCGGTGTCACCGTCGATGATATCGAAGCCGTTGTCCCCGCTCAGCGAGATGTTCAGGTTCGGGTCACCCTTGCGGCTTGCCTCAAGGGTTATCAGATCCTGCTGGTCCTCGGTGTCCGTCATATCGAACTTGGCCCAGAACATCAGCATCGTGTCCGAGGTCCACAGCTTCACGTAGGGTGTGGAGGTAACCTCGTCTACCTTCTTCTGGTCCAACACGATGATCGTACCCTGCTCGCCGCCCACGGTGTAATCGTAGGTGCCGGCAGAGTCGAACGTGTGAGACCAGGTCCCACCCGCAAGAGCGCTACCGCCGGTGAACAGGCCACTGGTGATGGTACGAGAGACCGTGCCGCTGTTGGACCAGACCACCTGGGTGCCCTTCACGACACGGAAGAGTGTCGGGTCGAGCGCGCCAAGGGCGTCGATGTCGATGGTTCGTGCGGGCTCGGCATCGGAAGGCACCACAACGTCGGTCTGGTCATAGACCAATTTGGACCCGGTCTCCACATAGTCGGGGACCGTCTCGGCACGGGCTGTGCCCAGCGTCTCCCAGTTCTCGCCCTCCAACGGCATCACGGCGCCGCCCTCCTGGGCGGTACCCACCACCAGAGCGTGGCTCGCGTCGTTGTTGGCGAACAGATCCTTGAGCACAATCTTGTCACCGTTGCCATCGAACTCGCCCACCATCATCCCGATGCGATAGGCACCGGGCTCGCTGATGCCGGGCAAGGTGATGGGGATATCACCGGTGGTGGTGTTCATGGCCAGGTCGTCGAGAACGACCGCGTCACTGTTCCAGTAGAGTTCCAGGCCCTCCTCGGTCACATCGTAGACATAGGCGTAGACGTCCACCGACTCGACCACCTCGCCGGTGCCGATGTTGCCGGCGCCGGAGTTGAAGTACTCGGTCGTCAGGGTCGCGCCCTCGTTCAGCTCCAGATAGTACGGGGCATCCATCTGACGTTGCTCGATATCGAAACCAAGGGCGTAGATACCGATTTCGTCAAGCTGCCAGAACGGGTCGTCGTCGTAGAAACGGGCGCCCATGTGCCATGCTATCTTCAGGTCGTCCATACCATCGCCGGTATAGTCGTCAAGACGGATCTGGGTCTCCACCCAACTGGTCTGGGCACCACCGAACGCGCGCTGGGTGGCCAGCGGGTTCCCGTAGTAGGTATAGTAGTAGCAGGTCCCGTCGTAGCCCTTGCCGCTGGTCGGCTCCAGGACTGACCAGGATTGGCCGCCGTTGGTGCTTATCTTGACGTTACCGCCATCGTAGAGCGTCGTACCGGAAGCGTAGAAGCTGTACCGATGGTTGAACACGATCTTCGCGGAAGTGGATCTGCTCAGGTCGAACGAGGGGCTCACCAGCATGACATCGTCGCCGCTGTAGGCGATCAACTGGGAGTCGTCACCGACATCCCAGGCCCGACCGTCACCGGCGTCGACCACATTGATGGGTTCCCAGCCCAGCTCGGAGCCGCCGCTGTTCTTCACCGCTATGAAGTCCGATTCCTCCAGGCTCTCGGTAGCGTCGCTGTAGGCGATGGTGAACATCGTCTCACGGGCCACGGCCTGGGAGTTATCAGCCTCGTAGTCGTCAAGACCGCCCACATACCCGTCGATCCAGGTGTCCAGTATGATCTTGTAGGCACCGGGCTCGTTGAACGTGTAGGCCGGACGCAGGATATCCGTGTCGGCGTCGGCGGTGGTACCCCATTTGAGGTTCAGCCGGTCGGCGGACCCGAAGGTCGCGCCATAGCCGACACCGGAGAGAGCGAACTCGTCCACCCAGGCAGTGCCCAGGTCCACAGCCGTCCCAACGATCTCCAGATCGTCGATGTACCAGTAGAGATCCTCGTAATAGATCGGGTTGTAGTAGTTGTACGTGACGTACCTAAAGGCGAAGCGCACGTCCGATTCACCGACATAGTCGCTGATGTCAAGACCCAGGGTAACCCAGTCGGGCTGCGCGCCGACGAAGGCCGGGTGGTTTGGCTCAGGGTTGCTGGTGCTCGTGGTTCCCGGATAGCCCGTTGTCGGTGTGACCGTTTGCCAGCCTCCACCATCGACCGAGGCCTCCACCCAGCTACCACTGTAGCCATAGGTGTAGCCCGGGTACAACGCCCAGGCGTAACGGTGGGTCATCTCCAGAACGGCGTCCTCGGGAGCGCTCGAAAGGTCGCAGCTATCGGTCACCAGGCGGGCGTCGGCGCCGGCGCTGTTGAACAAGTAGCCCGAGCCGCTACCGGGACCCCAGGCGCGGATGCCACTGCTGGCGTCGTTGCTCGGGAAGCCCCACTGGTCGCCGGCACCGGAGTGGCTCCACGGGTGGCTCAGCTCGTTGGCGTAGCTCTCGTGGTCCTCGCTGGATACAGCCACCTCGCTCTGCGTGCCGATGGTCAGCTTGACCTTGGTCTTCGACGAGAGCTGGTCGTTCACACCGGCGTTCACCAGGTTAGCGGTGATGTCGGGAGTGCCGCGCACCGGTAGCGGGTCCACCACATCTTCCAGCCCCGAAACGGCAAGGTTGTCGTTGTACACCAGACCGGTGATGGATACATCGTCCATCCAGTAGGCGTAGGGGGCGTAGTAGTAGTAGTAGTAGGAAGCCCAGCCGACATGCCAGCGTACCTTCACCTCATCGTTGCCACAGTAGGGCGTCAGGTCATAGGAGACCTGTTGCCAGGGCCGGTTGTTGTACGGGTACATATGGTCGGTGTCGTAGTAGGTCCAGCCAAAGTGACCCCGCAATGGGTTCTGGTAGTAGGCGTAGTTGTAGATGGTTCCCTGATAACCGGGCGCGTAGCCGGCCTGACCGTCACCACGGTCACTGGGCGCCATCTCCTCCCAGGTCACACCGTTGTCGGTGGAGACCTCCACTACCAATCCGTCGTAGCTGTAGTAGAACGTGTAGGAGTGCTGATAGGTCAACGTCGCTTCCACCGGCAGGCTCAGGTCCAACGTCGGCGTCGCCGCGGCGGTCTCGCCGGGATAGCCCTGGTCGGTCTTGCGTCCTGTGAACAACGCGTAGTTGCTCTTGAAGGCGTTACCATCGTCGGTGGCCCATTCGTTGGAACCGCTGCCACCCTCGAAGGTGGTGTCCCAGTTCGAGATGTCACCATCCTCGAAGTTGTCCTGGAACAGCACATACTTGACCTCGCGAAAGCCCATCCAACGGTTGTTGGAGACATCCTCGTCGGCCAGGTCGATATTGATGAGCACACCCACCACATCGCCGACCTTCAGGCCGTTGTTCGAAGGGGTGAACGCAGGGAACTCGACATCGACCGACTCCTTGTAGGTGATGGAGTCGATGGTCGCGGTCTCGTCCATGTAGACCGTGTCCTTGCTCATGAACTCGACCTCGACGTTGTCCAGCCGGTACCAGCCGTTGTAGTACCAGTACCAGTAGGTACAGAAACCGACACGCCAGCGAAGACGTACATCATCGTTACCGGCCCAGGGCGAGAGGTCCAGCTCTACGCTGCCCCATTTGTAGCCCGAAGCCTGCTTGTTGTACATGTCCTGGGAGTTGCCGAAGCTGTAGTAGGTCCAGCCGAACTTGCCGCCATAGGGGTTGTTGTAGGTGGCCATCATCTCCTGGCCATAGTAACCGCCCTTCTCGAAGTCCATTATCTGCTCGTAGGTGTTGCCACCGTCGATGCTGACCTCCATGAAGGCGCCCTCGTACAGGTAGTAGGAGCCCCATGAATGGTCGAACTTCAGCGTGGCGGCCACGGTGTCGCCGGTCAGATCCAGGGAGGGCATCTCAAGCCACGAGTCGTAGGGATTGGGTCCCATCGACTTGACCCAGTTGCCGTTGGTCTTGGAATGGACCTCGACCACATCGTAGGAGGCCGCGGCCCGGTAGATGTAGTTGTCATCCACGCCCAGACCGTAGGTGTAATAGTTGTGACCCGGGTAGATCTGGGTGTAGGGGACCGCCACTGAGCAACTGCCGCCTATGACACACTTGGATATGCCGCCGTAGTAGCCGTAGTAGGGACCAAAGTAGATGTTGGTGCCGTCGCTGGCCACATCGTAGTGGTAGTTGTACCGGTAAGCGGTGTACATGCCAAGAGCCACGTTGTAGTAGGTGTTCACAGCGTTGCCACTGTCAGCATCATACTCTATCACTCGCCCCCGGCGGGTGGAAGAGGTCTGGTAGCTGTAGTAGGCCACGAACACATGGGTGTCGCCGCCCACGATGGCGGTGTCGATGCCCATGGGCCGACAGTAGCTACCGCAACTGGATATGTAGGTCCTAACGGTACGACCCAGGTAGTTCCCGTTGTCGGGGTTGAACCTGGTGATGTACATGTAGGATGTGCTAATGTATCCCGCGCTGACAAGCACCTCGTCGTTCACCTCATCATAGGCCACGCCCATGGGGTAGTAGGTGTACGGGCTCTGCTGCTTGTACCAGGCATAGGTATAGGTATCGGTGCCCGGGTTGTAGTCGTACTTGTAGACCCTGCCGTAGGATGAGCCGTAGGTGGTGAAGAAGACGTCGCCGTCCTCGTTGGCCGTGACGGACCGGGGACGATACCTGTAGCTGTTGGAGCCGGGGTAGTTCTGCAGCTTGTGCGTGTTGGTCCCATCGGCGTCAACCACAACGATGTCACCGTAGCCATAGGCCCCGCCATAGTAGTTGGCGGTGTATATCTTGCCGTTCTTGGCCTCGATGTCGTAGGGGTAGTCGTAGAGGATGCCGATCATCTCGGGCGTTCCCGGGTAGGATGTTCCGCTGCCCTTACGACCGGCTGACATGGCCTCGCCGTCACGGGCGCTGCCGTCCTTGCCGATGTTGTAGTAGTCGTTGGCCGTGCCGGTGCCCCAGCCGTCCTGGGGTCCGGAGAAGGTCCCATGGGTCCAGCCGGCGGGGTCGCCGTTGGAGAAGTCCTCGTCGATGACCTTGTTGACGTCCACCGAGAAGACCTCGGCGGTGACGTCAACGTTGGTCTGGGTGTTGATACCCTTGTTGACCACCGTGGCGCCGATCTCGTTATCGTCGGCCAGACTCAGGGGGTCGGGGACGTTGGTGGCCTGCAACCTGAGCTCGTTATCCGGGGGAATCGGAGGTGTGTATTGGATCGCCAGGCTGTCCTTCACGGCGTTCATCTGGTTGTAACTGTAGCCCAGACCCACGGTCTGGTCGCTGTTCTCGATACCGATCGAGGCCGAGCGGCCCCGGGTGTACGATGAGTATGAGACCACGGCGTCCAGATACTGCATCACGATGTTGCCGTTCTCGTACAGCACCACCTCGAAGGTTATCTGGTAGCTCGAACCGCTGTAGTAGTAGGGGATGGTGGCCTGATACCACTCGATGGCGACATACCGGTTGGGCTCTGTACCGAACTCCTTCCAGTAGATGCCGGCGCCATAGTTCCCACGGATGGACATGTCGTCCCACCATGGGGCTGCCAGGTTGCCGACACCGCTGCCGGGTATCCGGTAGTTGTAGTTGCCGGAGTTACAGGTTCCGCCGAAACCGAAGTTGCCGTTGGTGCTCACCCAGGCCTGGGTCTGGTCCTCCTCGTAGAACTCGAAGGTCCAGGGCAGGTTGAAGCCGACACAGTTATCGTCGTAGTAACCGGTACCATACAGGGAGTTACCGCCGCTGCGGGCGTCTATCCAACTATAGGTTGGGCCGTCCACCTCGTCGCTGTCCTTGTAGGAATATCCCATATTGTCGGGGCCATCCGACTTCGCCGACACGGCAGGTAACAACATCGTTACACTGCCTGTCAGCATTGTAAAAATAATCACGAAGGCAAAAAGCTTCGTGAGCAATGCTCGCTTACGCTCGTATTCGCGTATTTTCATGTGCTACACCTTGTGTTATGTCCTTATCAATCTAGTAGAGAATAAACTAAATTGACATGATGACCACACGTCCGTATGCTAAAAGAATAACGACCATATTATAAGAACTAGTCCTTATTCATCTTCGGTCCAATGAGCATTCGCCATTGGACGGCAGGGGTTGGCCGGGACCGTTTTCTCGTCTGGAAAGCCCTGGAAACCAGGAGTGTCTTTCCAGTTCTCATATAGTGTTGTTGACCCTGGCGACATCGGCCGACATAATGCCATGGAACGATCCTGAAAGGGCCATGGCCAAAGCGTCGACAGGGGTTTCTCACCCTTGATTGCCAGCCACGATAAAAATATAGATGGAAAATCGCCCTATTTTAGCATTTTCAGGACGATGAATTGACTTCCAGGCTGCGATCTATCGCAGATGTGGCAATGGATGAGGCGAATGCCGTGATACTGCGCAGATGGATCGCGACAGCCTGTAACGGGTGCGCGTCCCTGGAATAGTTGGCCAGTTCGCGCAATTGGACCTTGAGTTCACTGTCGGATATCCTGGTCTTGAGCTGCCGGCTCAGGGCGTTGTTGGCCAGCATGAGGTCCCGGGAGAGGAGGGCCGCCATGGCCTCGCGAAGGATGGTCTCGGTCTCCATGCTTATCTCTTGTATCTTGCGATATATCTGGTCCGGTGGAGGCGCGTGACCCTGTTCCTTCATCCTGGACACCTGGGTGGCTATGGCCTCGGCATGGTCGCCGATGGATTCGATGTCACTGGCCACGGCCCGGTTACCCATGAGCTCCATCGTGCTGTTGAGCCGCGTGGCATCGTTTGGCCCGGGGGCCTGGCTCGTGTGTATCAATCGGGTTATCAACCAGTAGAGCTTGTCGGCTTCCTCTTCCCGGTGGACCACGTTCCGGGCCACCTCCCGGTCCAGGTTCTGGAGGGATCCGATGGCATCGTTCAGCATCGACGATATAAGGCTGTACAGCCGTTTCAGAAGGGCGTTCACGGTGAACTGTCCCCGGTCGAGGGCCACCTGCAGGGTCACCTGCTTGGAGGTCTCCTCCATGATACCGACACCCATCAGATGGTTGACCGCCGAGCATATCTCCATCAGGTGGCGATTGGATATCTTGTGTTCCGACTGGATCAGGATGTGATTGCGTCCGAGAATGTAGTTGCTGATTATCAATTGCTCGATGAGTCCCGGGTCCCGATGCCGGTCGGCGTTTATCCGATAGGTCGTATCCTCCTCCTCGTCCTGTTGCCGGGCCAGGTTGCCGGGGATAAGGCGCATGCTGCCATCCTCCTCCTCGTGGCAGAAGAGGGTGTCACCTTGGCTGATGCGCTGATTCAGGGTCCACTGTTTGAGCAGGGTCAGACTCAATGAGTTGTAGCCGGTCTTCTGGACTTTACGTGGCTCCATTGAATGAACTCCCGAACGTCGGATGGTTACCTATTGGCCTTCTCGATATATATCGATTATGTAAAATCCTTCTGACCAATGGCTTCGGTCGCCGAAAAAATAAGTACTACTCCTGCTATCATACCTACTATTATTAATTATCACTTTTTTTCAAAAATGCTGAAACACCGGCTAAGGTCGGGTCCGAGGCCGTAAGGCGTACAGAAGCGTTCACAGGCGTTCACATCACCGGATATGCGGCCCGGATCCGGCCCCTCCAGCACCTTGGTGAAGTTTCGGTCGATGAACCTCGACCGGGTTATCTTATCTTATCCTTATCTTATGTCAATAAGTATTAATCCTGATATCCCATCACTGAAAAAACCTTCGATCTTTTATATACTTGTCGTCGAATTTTCTAATAGTTACCGATTTCTAACTGATAAGTATTATTATCAATGATGGTCAAAAAAATGTCCCATAATTAAATAAATGGTCATTCGCTCCACGAGCCATGGACGGTTGCCCCCGAGCCCCAGCAGTCTCTCTGCCTTGTAGGCAGAGGCCGGGCAGTCTCCATGTTCTCTTGAAGTTCAGTACCGGTATGACCCACCAGAAGAGATGTTCCCCGGCGCTTCGGCCCGGGTTGAATATCCTACTGGGATTCATGGCCCTGATGGCTCTCTGGCTTGTTCTGGCCCAGCAATCGTTGGCAGAGAACAGCCGGCCCGTCGCCTACATCGATGATATCAGCCCCCATTCTCCCCTCGATACCCAGACAGTCCACTTCTCCGGTCACGGAGATGACCCGGACGGGGAGATCACGGCCTGGGCCTGGAGCTCAGACCTGGACGGCGGTATGGCGGAAACATCCCATTTCGTCCTCTCACACCTGAGTGTGGGCAACCACAACATCTCCTTTCGGGTCCGTGACGATTCCGGCAACTGGTCCGAGGCGGTCAACGAGCATGTGAAGGTCCAGGAGAACGACCCACCGACCCTCTCATCGGCCAACCTCTCGGCCACCGAGGTTTATCGCGGTGATCCGCTGGACCTCCTCCTCGACCCCCATGATGACCGGACAGCCGATCCCGAACTCGTTCCCAGGCTCGAATACCGGCCCGGACAACCGGAATACTCAGGGTGGGAGAATGTCACCGGCGATGTCTACGGGGTCGAGGTATCAGAGAACGGCGAGTACATCGCTGTCGGCTCCATGGCTCGCAGGATATTCCTCTTCGCCAGGGGCTCTGACGAACCGTTATGGAGCTACCCGGTCGGAAAACATCCCGAGGTCGCCATCTCGGCCGATGGCAGGTATATCGCCGGAAAGTCATGGGACCAGAACGTCCATCTGTTCCATTGCCTGAGCCCGGAACCGCTCTGGACCTACGACACGAACGAAAAGGTCTATTCGGTCGAGATATCCTCGGATGCCCGCTATATGGCGGCAGGGACCGCCTCGGGCAAGGTGTACCTATTCCACAGGGGCAGCAGCACCCCGTTGTGGAGCTACGCCACCGGGGGGCAGGTCGATACCCTCAAGATGTCCTCCGACGGCAGCTATCTGGTGGCGGGCTCCTACGATGACCGGGTCTATCTCTTCGGACGCGATAGCTCGACACCCTTGTGGAACTACACCACCCAGAAGGAAGTTGACGCCGTTGATATCACCTCTGACGGCGAGTACATCGTGGCAGGTTCAAAGGATGACCGGGTCTACCTTTTCGACCAAGAGGGCGATGAGCCGCTCTGGCAATACAAGACCGATGGACAGGTGGACGGTATCGCCATCTCCGATGATGGCCGGTACATCGTGGCAGGCTCCGATGACGAATATATCTACTTCTTTTCTCGCGATGACCCGGAACCCCTCTGGTCCCACCGGACCGATGGCAAGGTCAAGGCGGTTGCCATCTCGGGTAACGGCCAAGTGATAGCCGCGGGATCCAAGGGCCACTCGCTCTATCTGTTCCATCCCGACTCACCCGAGCCCATCTGGACCTCCATGGTCGGCGGAGACCTCTGGAAGGTCAGCCTTTCGACCAACGGGGAGGATCTGGCAGCCGGGGTCTATCACACCTTTGGCGGGCTGGCGGACGACAGTGTCTACTTCTTTTCCCAATGGCAAGGCCGTGACATCACCGCAGCCGAATATATCGATGAGCGGTGGCAGGTCACCCATTCCCCCCATCTTCTGGCACCTCTTGGCACCTATGATTACCGGGTTCGCTTCATCGATGGCCATGACGCGCTCGGCGATTGGTCATATATTGATCCGACCTCCGAGATACTCAACCATCGACCCACCGCGACCATCGACGGCATCTCGCCCGACACCCCCTTCGATACCCAGACCGTCACCCTCATCGGTCATGCCGAGGATCTGGACGGGGACGGGGTCGATCTCGGGTACTACTGGGAGTCGGATATCGACGGATACCTGGGCGATATGAACCGGACATTCGTGGATGGTCTCACGCACGGCACTCACACCCTGACCTTCCGGGTCCGGGACGGTGATGGCGCCTGGAGTGACAATGTCTCCACCACCGTGGAGGTGCTCCTGAACGACCTGCCCGAGATAAGCTCCATCCAGTTCTCCCGGACCCGGGTGTTGCGGGGGGAGCGGTTCGAGCTCGTTATCGACGCCGATGACGACACGGACGCCGAATCCGAACTGGGCATCGAACTGGAATATCGAGAACAGGACTGGAACGGTATCGAGCCCATCGATATCGAGTACCGCGACAGTGGATGGCATCTCAACCTGACCCTGGCCAAGGGAGAACCGGGTTCCTACAGCCTGCGGGCCCGGGCTATCGACACCCTGAACGGCGTCGGTGATTGGTACACCTCGTTCACATCCCTGTCCCTGGAGAACAATCCGCCCGTGGCAGTCATCGACTCGGTCATCCCCCAGCGTTCGAACTACACCGGGACCATATCCTTTGCCGGTCATGGCGAGGACCCTGACGGCGTTATCACCGGTTATCGATGGTACTCATCCATCAATGGCATCCTGAGCGACCAACCGACCTTTGATATCCGGACCCTGGAACCCGGCAACCATACCATCTCCTTCTCGGTGCAGGACTCGGACGGGGACTGGTCCGGCAATTCAACGATCCTTCATGTCGTGAACGGACCGCCGGTGGCCATCATCGAGGATCTCCATCCCACCAAAACAACGGAAGGTACCCTGGTGAGCTTCAGCGGTCATGGCGAGGACCGGGATGGCGTGATAGTCAGCCATCGCTGGCGCTCCTCCCTGATGGGCGTCATAAGCCGGGAACCCGACTTC
Source organism: uncultured archaeon (assembly GCA_964434315.1). GTDB lineage: Archaea > Thermoplasmatota > Poseidoniia > MGIII > CAYLMJ01 > CAYLMJ01. Next base: position 2,953 of record CAYSUX010000016.1, on the reverse strand, counting down.
GCGAGCTTTGACCTCCGGATCGGAGCCCATACCATCTACTATGCCGTCGAGGATGACTCCGGGATCTGGTCCAGCGAGACCCAGACCTCCATCTTCGTCAATGCCCGGCCCATGGCCACGATATCCGACACCACCACGACCTTTGCCCATTCCGGTGACCTGGTCACCCTCGATGCCGACACGACCGATATGGACGGGTACATCGTGGAATGGAAATGGACCTCGAATCTCAATGGTGTCCTGGACCTGAGTTCCGGCCCGGTAATAGATGACCTGCAGCCCGGCAACCATATCATCACTCTGCAGGTGATGGACGATTTCGGCTCCTGGTCCGAGCCTGCCAAATGGACCCTCAGGATCAACCACCGCCCGACAGCCACCCTGGTCGTAGGACCCGGTATCGTGGTGCAAGGGGCCAAAGCCGACTTCCAGGTCGAAAGCCGGGACCCGGACGGCGAGGTGACCCTGCACGAACTTAGATTCGAGCCTGTCGACCCGGCCCTGGGCCAGTGGTTCGAATACGCCCCGCAAGAGCGATGGTCGCTGGCCACCACCTCGTTCACCCCCGGGAACTACACGGTCCTCCTGTCGGTTCTCGACGATGAGGGAGGCTGGTCCGATCCCACAAGCTCCTGGCTCTACGTGAACGCTCCGCCTGTGGCGTACACCGGAACCTTTGAAGTGACCGGAAGCGGTGACCGGGCCGTGGTGACCCTCAACGCCGAAGGTCAAGACGATGAGGCGATCGTGGCCTACCAATGGCGTTCCGACGTGAATGGGGTCCTGACCATCACATCGACACCCTATGTCCAACTGTATAACCTCTCCGCGGCCACCCACCGGATCTCGGTCCGGGTTCAGGATGAGAAGGGACTCTGGTCTGAATGGGTCGAATGGAACGAACCCCTGATCATTGCTTCCAATGACCAACCAGGCCTGCTGGCTCTCGTTGAGGGGGTCCCGCTGGTCGGCCTCCTGGCCCTCTTCACCCTGGTCCTCCTGGGCAGCGCCGGGATGTGGCACCGCCGTACCAGACTGTACGACCTGAGGGTCAAGGAGCCCCTGGCAAGGTTGAGACGGCTGGCGCGAATGCACGAGGACGCTGCCCTTGTCTATCCCAGGGAGGAGTATGACCGGGTGGTAGGGGAGCTGAGCCTCGGACGATACCGGAACGTCGGCGCCCGACCGGTGATCCTGGCCAACCAGATGCACGAGACCCTGGAGCTGTACGGCACCGCCCAAAATATGTTGACCTCGGCCCAGCATCTGAATCAGGTGGCGACCCTGGCCGACGAACGATTCAAGTTCACCGACCGGGAAGAGAACCTTGAAGACCAGATGAACGTGGCTCTGGAGCATTACGATGAGGCCCGCCATTTGCTGGAAAAGGCCCGGGCCCTGGCAGCCAATACCCGGTTTAGCGAAGATGAGTTCGACCGGGACGATAACAACTAGAGAACTGGAGAACTATAACCACCAGAACAACTGGAGAACAACCAGGAAGTCGCAGTCGCATTACCTAGGCTGTAACGGAGGTCTCCAGGCAGCGGTCTATGGCCAGATTGGCGATGGAGGATGAGAAGTTGACGATATTGCGAAGGTGTGTCACCACCGAATACAGAGGCGCGACAACCTGTGGGTCGTCGATAATGGTACCAAGCCGGGTCCTGAGTTCATCATCGATCTTCTGGGTCCTGTGCTTTCGGCTCAGGGCATTGTTGGCCAGGATCAGGTCCCTGGATAGAAGGGCTGCCATGGCGTCTTTCAATATCATCTCGGTCTCCTGGCTCAGATCCCGGATCATCAGGTAGATATTGTCAGACGGCGGTGACTGGCCCTCCTGACGCATGGAGGTGATGACCTTGGCGATGGACTCCGTATGGTCGCCTATCGACTCGATATCCTTGGCCACGGCCCGGTTGCCCATCAGCTCAAGAGAGGTGCTGGCGGTCCAGACATTCCCCTTGGACGGGCTCTGGTGGGCGGTATGGATGAGACGGGTGATTAACCAGTAGAGTTTGTCGGCCTCCTCCTCCCGCCGTATCACGTTCTTGGCGGTCTCCCAGTCGAGGGTCTTGAGGGCCTCCATCACGTCGGTCAGCATCGACGCGATGAGATTGTAGAGCCGTTTGAGCAGGGTATTGACCGTGAACTGGTCCCGGTCCAGGGCGGTCTGGAGTACGATACGCTGGGGGGTCTCCTCCATTATGCCGATGCCCATCAGGTGGTTGACCGCCGAGCGCACCTCCTCCAAGTGACGGTTGGAGATGCGGTGGTCCGATCTCACCTCGATGTGGTTCCGGCCCAGGATGTAGTTGCCGATTATCAGCTTCTCCATGAGGCCGGGATTGCGGAACTGGTCGGAATCGATGACATAGGGGGCGTCCTCATCGGTCTTGAGCTGTTGGGCCAGATGGCCCGGCACCAGGCGCATACTGCCGTCATCCTCCTCGTTGCAGAACAGGGTGTCGCCATGGCTGATGCGCTGATTCAGGGTCCATCCCTTGGGCAATGTCAGGCTAAGGGAATTGTAGCCCACCTTCTGGATCTTGCGAGGCTCCATATTTGAACATCCGGGGTTGAATATCTACAGGTATGGTTCTCTATATATTGGTTATGCCCAGAATAATTTAAATATGATATCCATTTCATATATACTAATACTTATAGGTCCTGGAAAAGGCCGACAACCCACCGGAAGAACGGATAGGGATCTGGTTGGCTCATTTTGATCAGACCGTAAAAACCGCAAAGACCACAGCGATATTAATACCGCAGGCGGCTCGTGAAACAATGCGACTGGGGGTACTGGCCCTTCAGGGGGCCGTCAGCGAACATATCGATGCCTTCAGGCAAGCCCTGGACAGCCAGGGCTATGCGGGGCGAGTGGAAACGATTCGCACCGCGGCCCAGCTCGAGGGGCTGGACGGTGTGGCCCTGCCCGGAGGCGAGT
>CAYSUX010000015.1:5405-22642 GCA_964434315.1 uncultured archaeon | reverse complement strand
ACCAGTGCTCCTGGGTCCACACCGACATCCCGAAAGCTACAGAGAAGGCCTCCGCCCTGGTGGCCTCCGCCGTGGCCAAGGCAGCCCGGATGGAGCCCCTGGAACCGACCCGGGTCGGTGTCACACACAAGGCCATGGTCATTGGCGGCGGTATCGCCGGCATCCAGGCGGCCCTGGACATCGCCGGGGCCGGATACAAGACCTATCTGGTCGAGAAGAGCTCCACCATCGGCGGCAAGATGGCCATGCTGGACAAGACCTTCCCCACCCTGGACTGCTCGGCCTGTATCCTGACCCCCAGGATGGTGGATGTCTCCCGCCACCCCAACATCGAGCTGCTCACCTGCTCAAAGGTCGAATCGCTGGAGGGCTTTGTGGGCAATTTCACGGTCAAGGTGCGCAAGCGGGCCCGTTATGTGGACTCGAAGGTCTGCACCAGTTGCTCTGACTGCACCAGACACTGCCCGGTCGATGTGCCCGCCGAATGGGAGCAGGGTCTGGCCAATGCCACCCGCAAGGCGATCTACCGCTCCTTCCCCCAGGCGGTCCCCAACACCTTTGTCATCGACCGAAAGGACATGCCTGCTTGCCAGTCGGGCTGTCCCATCCACCAGAACGCCCAGGGCTACATCACCATGATCCGTGAAGGCGATTTCCAGCGGGCGGCCGAGATAATCCTGCGGGATAATCCCTTGCCCTCCATCTGCGGCCGGGTCTGCACCCATCCCTGCACCGAGATGTGCACCAGGAACGATATCGACGAGCCCCTGAACATGCCCGGCCTGAAGCGATTCGCCATGGACCATGCCGGCGATTACAGGTTGCCGGGTCCCAAACCGGAGGACGAGCGAAAGGAGAGTATCGCCATCGTGGGTTCCGGCCCGGCGGGCCTGATGTGCGCCTACCGGCTCCGTCAGCAGGGTTACCGGACCACAATCTACGAGGGCCTCCCACTGGCTGGCGGCATGCTCGTTGTGGGAATCCCCGATTTCAGGTTGCCTCCGGGGGTCCTGAAAGCCGAGATCGACCGCCTGGCCGACATCGGCGTCGAGTTCGAACTGAACACCACCATTGGCAAGGATATCACCATGGAGCAACTCAGGAAGGACCATGACGCGCTCTTCATCGCCATCGGAGCCCATCTGGAACGAAAGCTGGGCGTCAGGGGTGAGAAGCTAAGGGGTGTCACGGGCGGTATCGACTTCCTGAAGAAGGTCAATCTCAAGGGCAAGGGTAAAAAAGGTGGAAAAGGCGGCCTGAGGATCGGCAAGAGGGTCCTGGTCATCGGTGGGGGCAATTCGGCCGTCGATGCCGCCCGGACCGCCAGAAGGCTGGGAGCAAAGGTGACCATCGTCTACCGGCGGACCCGCGCCGAGATGCCGGCCGATCCCGCCGAGGTGGACGAGGCCGAGGAGGAGGGCGTCGAAATGCTCTTTCTGGCAGCGCCGAGGGCCATCCATGGCAATGGCCAGGGCCGGGTCAAATCCCTGGAATGCCAGCGGATGGAGCTGGGTGAGCCCGACGCCAGCGGACGCCTGAGACCGGTGCCGATGGAAGGCTCGACCTTCGCTCTCGACTGCTCTAATATCATCGTCTCCATCGGCCAATCCCCGGACCTGGGCCGTCTTGGTGACCTCATGGGCCTGGATATCGACCGTTGGGGAACCTTCGGTGTCGACCCGACGAGTCTGCAGACCAACCTTCCGGATGTCTTCGCCGGCGGTGACTGCCAGACCGGCCCGGATGTCATCATCACGGCCATGCTGGCCGGCAAACAGGCGGCCGAGTCGATCCATCGTCACCTGAACGGCCTGGATCTGCTGAAAGGTCGGGAGAAGGAAGGGCCATACACGAGCAGTATCGAGGTGGACACCGCCGGGTTCGATCTCAAACCCCGGATAGGATTGCCCCATATCCCGCTGACCAGGCGCCAGAGCACCTTTCAGGAGGTCTCTCCCGGATACACCGAAGAGCAGGCGCGAGAGGAGGCCTCCCGATGCCTGAGCTGCGCGGTCTGCTGTGATTGCCGCCGGTGCGATGATGATTGCGAGCCAAAGTGCATCGATCACGAGATGTTGGACGAGCTGGTGGAGCTGGATGTGGGAGCCATGGTGGTGGCCACCGGCTTCGATCAGTTCGACCCCTCGGTCATTGAGGATTACCACTACCGGGAGCTGCCCGATGTCATCACCAGTCTCCAGTTCGAGCGGATGGTCAATGCCGGAGGCCCCACCGATGGAAAGATGGTCTGCGCCGATGGTTCGGTACCTCGCTCGGTGGGCCTCGTCCACTGTGTCGGGAGCCGGGATGTGAACCACAACGAGTACTGCTCCAGGGTCTGTTGCATGGCCGCCCTGAAACTGGCCCATCTGGTGACCGAGAGGACCGATGCCGCCTGCTACGATTTCTATATCGATATGCGCTCGGCCGGCAAGGGCTACGAGGAGTTCTACAAACGCAATCTCCACGAGGGGGTCCGCTTCATCAGGGGCAAGGTGGCCGAGGTCATCCCGGCCGAACCGGGTCAAAAGGGTATGAGCGTGGTCGTCGAGGACACCCTCAGGGGCCGGGTCCGGAACATCGAGGTGGACCTGCTGGTCCTGATGGCGGCGTTCGAGCCTTCCAGGGGAACCGCCGAGTTGGCCCGGAGGCTCAGGATACCCCTTTCGGCCGATGGCTTCTTTCTGGAAAGCCATCCCAAGCTCGAGCCCCTGGAGACCGCCACGGCCGGTATCTTTCTGGCAGGAGCCTGTCAGACCCCCAGGGATATTCCCGACTCGGTCAACCAGGCCTCGGGAGCGGCGGCCAAGGTCATCCAGATATTGTGCAAGGATCACCTGTTATCCGAGGCCGAGATCGCCAGGGTGAACCCCCGGCTATGCCGCGGCTGCGGACTCTGTGTCGAGGCCTGCCCTGGCGAGGCCCTGAAGCTGACCGAGCAGGAGGTTGACGGCCGCACAGTCACCATCGTCGAGGTGAACGCGACCCTGTGCAAGGGCTGCGGCATCTGCGGTGCCACCTGTCTATCCGGCGCCATCACCCAGAAGGGCTTCACCGACGAGCAATTGCTCTCCCAGATACGGGCCCTGACCCTGGATTACAAGGCCTGACGGTCACCGCTGGCCCCCTCCCACGCCTAGCCGAGTCCACCGACCAATGCCCCCGCTGAGCCTGCTGCGCGGATGCTGCGTGGCTGCCACGGCCTCCACCAACAAAGCCGGCCTCGGCGGCCAAGCAAGCTCGACTGCCACGACCAGCTTGGCTGTTCTCAGCAGCCAAGTAAGCTCGACTGCTACCGCCAAGGGTCATCTCATGCCCAGCGATAGGCGGGGCAGGGGCCGATACCGGTGCTTTTGCCCTCCCGCGGAGCCTGCCAGGGGGTAAAACAACGTCCCCGGCAGGAAGGTTAATAAGCCGCGATCCCCAGTATAATACGGGGAAGAAAAATGATATCCAAGGCGGAATTCCTGCTCTGTGTTGTCAAGCCTATGAACAATGAACTGGTCCTGGTCGAGGGTTCGCCATTCTGCTCCTGGAACGACCATCAACTATATCCGATATTCCAGAAGCTCAACCGGGAAGTTGTCACCGCTCCCATGGATTATGATGTGAGCTACGACTTCTTCGACCGGCGCCATGACATCGATCCGGCCACTGGCCATATCGTGAAGAGGACCTTCGATCCCATAGAGGTGCTCGATACCATCGAATCCACCATGCGGGTCCTGAAACGCTACCGACACGCCCTGCCGTTCAAGTTCTACCTCAGGGTACATCTTGGAAAGCGGGGTAACAAGCTGATCAGGACCGACAGGTTGAGACTGGTCAAGGATGGCCGGGAGCTACTCCTCCGGGCAGGTTTCGGAAGCTGTATCTACCACAACGCCGGCGGCGAGCGATACCGGCGGATCTCCGGTGAAGCAAAGATAAGATGTCAGATGGTATGGATCAAGGATCGCTGGGTTGGTTCCACTGATGAGGATACCCTGGTGGAGGTCCGAACCCAGAGCTATTACAAGTTCTACGAGCCGATACTGGCCCGGATGAGACTGACCTGTATCTATGCCATCAACCGGGGTTACCTGGTGAGGGCCATGACCAGCCAGGTCGGGGCGTGACCGGTCCTTATTTACCGCGCCGGGCTGCGAGAAGCAACCATGCCCGATCTATCGGATGCCTTCACCATCGGTCGACCGACGATACCGGCCATCATCCTGGCCACCGAATGTGACGACACCATCGGCCAGTCCGTTTCCCACGACAAAGATACCGGCCTGTTGCTGTCGGACCTTAACGGCGAGCCATTGGTCACCTTCAGCCTGTGGGAGGCCCTGGAGTCCTCCCTCGGGGATATCATCGTGATCCTGGGTCCCAAGGACCAGAGGACCGGGGCGACCATCCGCCAATGGTTTCCCGGAACTCGGCTGAGCCTGCTCTTCGACAACTCCCGGGCCGACGACCTTCAAGCTTTATTGCGATCCGGTCTGGAGGCCCTGCCTGACGGAACCGGGGCGGTGATGCTCCTTCGAGCCCACATGCCCTTCGTGAGCGCCCGATCTATCGACACGCTGCTGCATATCTTCTGGCGAGAACAGGAGAGTGGGTCGGGACCGATATCGGTCTTTCCGGACCACGAGGCCTTTTTGCCCTTCCCTTCCATCATTCCCAGCGGTTCGCTCCCCGAGTTCGTGGAACTGGCAGACAAGGCAGGCAAGCCAGGCGTAAGCAAAGCAGGCAAAGAAAAAGCAGGTAAAGAAGGAGAAGGCAGCCAGGGAGAGGTAACGCAGGTGGAGGTAACGCAGGTGGAGGCAAGCAAAGGCAAGGCAAGCAAGGAAGAGGCGAGCCGGGTGGGCGCAGGTAAAGGAGAGGTCAGCCAGGGGCGGGCGGGCATGGAAGAGACAAGTAAGGATGGGGTAGGCCTGGGAAAGGCAGGCGGGCCTGGCGGTTCGTTCCTGAAGGTCAGGGTCGGCTCACCCTCCGAGTTCCTTACCATCCTCACCAAAGGGGATCTGGAGAAGGCCCGGGTTGTATGTACGAAAGATATTTATCAAGGGCCGGATAGATGAGCAACACCAGGAGGCTCCTGTCTGATCGAGATCGATGAGGACCTGTGCAAAGGGTGTGGGATCTGCATAGATTTCTGCCCTGTGAACGTCTTCGAACAGTCCAAAAAGCTCAACCGCAAAGGCTACTATCTACCCTATTTGGCAAATGAAGGGGAATGCACGGCCTGTCGTCTTTGCGAACTGCTCTGTCCCGACCTGGCCATCACCATTACGGATGTGAGAACTGATGTTTGACACACCCAACCAGGATCGAAAGGCATACATCAGGACCATGGAGGGGACCACCCGATTCCTGCTGGGGGACGAGGCCTGCGCCTATGGTGCCATCTTCGCCGGTCTGGACTTCTTCGCCGGCTATCCCATCACCCCGGCCAGCGAGATAGCGGAGCTCATATCCCGGGACCTGCCCGGGGCCGGCGGCATATTCATCCAGATGGAGGACGAGATAGCCAGTATCGCGGCCATCATCGGCGCATCCTGGACCAACGCTCGGACCATGACCGCCACCAGCGGCCCCGGCTTCTCCCTGATGCAGGAGAACATCGGCTACGGCATCATGACCGAGACCCCCTGCGTCATCGTCGATGTCCAGCGCTCGGGCCCATCCACCGGCCAGGCCACCAAGCCGGCCCAGGGCGATGTGCTCCAGGCTCGCTGGGGCACCCACGGCGACCATGAGATCATCGCCTTGTGTCCCAACTCGGCCCAGGAGTGTTTCGACCTGATGTTCGACTGTTTCGATCTGGCCGATACCTATCGCACCCCGGTCATCTTCCTGATGGACGGTGAGATGGGTCATATCCGCGAGAGCGTCACGATGCCCGGGCTCTCGGATATCAGGTATTCCAGGCCCAGACCCCTCGAGGATGGTGAGGAGCCCTTCGGCGGTGGAGAACCGGTTCCCGGTATGGCTCATTTCGGTGAGGGACGAGACATCCATGTGACCGGCTCGACCCATCTGGCCAACGGGATGCGGGATGTCACGACCCAGGAGGTCCACGACGACCTGATACGGCGACTCGACCGGAAGATCGTAGACGAACGTGAGAATATCGTGAAGGTGGAGACCGACCTGACACCGGGCCGGAAGAAGGCCAGGGTCGGTGTCATCTCCTACGGCGCCACCTCCCGGCCCGCCCTGGGAGCGGTCCTGAAGGCTCGGGAGAAGGATCTGGCTGTCGATTTCCTGCGCCTGATCACCATCTGGCCCTTCGCCCGCCGGCAAGTGACCGAATTCGGGCAGGGGCTCGATGCCATCCTGGTACCCGAGATGAACCTGGGCCAGATATCCCGGGAGATAGAGCGATTCGTCGATTGCCCGGTCCTGCCGGTATCCAGGATAGGCGGAATACCCCACTCCGTGGACGAAATATACCGGGCCATCAGGGAGGCGGCCTGATGAGTGAAACGCGAAAGCGGGCCCGGGACCTGCTGCGCCAGGAGATACTGCCCCACCGCTTCTGTTCCGGTTGCGGTTGCGGGACGGTGCTCAACGTCTTTGCCACAGCGGTCAACGAGCTGGGACTGGACACAAAAAAGATGGTCTGTGTCTCGGGTATCGGTTGCTCCTCCTGGATCGTCAGTCCCAACTTCAAGGCCGATACACTGCACACAACCCATGGCCGACCCCTGGCCTATGCCACCGGGATAAAGGTCATGCGCCCCGACCTGAACGTGGTCTGCGTCGCCGGCGACGGCGACATCACCGGTATCGGCGGAAACCACCTGATCCACGCCGCCAGGCGCAACATCGATCTGACGGTCATCATGGTCAACAACATGATATACGGCATGACCGGGGGCCAGGTAGCGCCCACGACCCCCAAGGGGACCGTTACCTCCACCACGCCTCATCGCAACATCGAGCCGCCCTTCAGGATAGCCGATGTCGTGGCCGCCGCCGGTGCCTGTTACGTGGCCCGCTGGACCACCTTCCATGTCCATCAACTGGTCAGGTCCATCAAGGAGGCCTTGCAGGCCCCGGGCTTCGGATTCATCGAGATACTGTCCCAGTGCCCGGACAACTACGGCCGCCGCATCGGCCTGCCCAAGGCTTCGGATTTCCTGAGGATGTTCAGGGAACGTTCGGTATCGGTTCGCAGGGCCGAAAAGATGGGACCCGGGGAGCTGGAAGAGAGGTTCGTCGTGGGCCGTCTGGTCAACACGACCCGCCCCGAGTTCGCCAGCGAGGTCCACCGGCTCAGGGAGCGGCTGACAAAACAGGCGAGGGAGGAGGCTGGACAATGATAATCCGATTCGCGGGCTTTGGCGGCCAGGGTATAATCCTCTCCAGTTTCATCCTGGGGGAGGCCGCGGTGACCGAGGGTCTCCAGGCCATCCAGAACCAGGCCTATGGCAGCGAGTCCCGGGGTGGCGAGTGTCGCGGTGATATCATCATCTCCGATTCGACCATCCACGAGCTCGAGCCCACGCGATACGATGTGCTGGTGGCCCTGACCCAGCCGGCCTACGAGAAGTTCCTGCCCCGTCTGAGACCCGGCGGCACATTGATCCTGGAGAAGGACATGGTGGAGGGGAAGCCGGAGCTGGAACCCGCGGGTATCACCCGCTACTCCATCGCCGCCACCGATATCGCTATCAAGCAGTTCGGCAACCGGATAATGGCCAACATGGCCATCCTGGGATTCCTGAACACGCTCCTCAAGATAGTCCCACACGAGGCCCTGGCCGGGGCCATCGTCCGGAATGTCCCCAAGGGAACCGGGGAGGCGAATCTGGGGGCCATGGAAGAGGGCGCCCGATTGGCCCGGGAATGGTCGTCAGGATAGACCAGGGTTCTGCGGATTCTCCGGGTTCGCATTGACATCCTTCCCAGCCTGGGCCGCTCGCACATGATCCACCAGTGACTGGGTCCAAGACGGTCACCACAAATTGCCCGCCATCCCGGGATTCCATTCTAACCCAAATAGCAGGTAATCGGCAGGCCTGATGTAATATGCCACGATGTAACTACACGTAGTGAAAAAATATTACTTTTAACGTACTCGCTTGATAATTGTATCATTAAACTTTATTTGTCAATTGTCAATTTCAGTTCTGAAGCTGTAATCATCTTGGTGGCCTAGGTGACCTGCGTGCCAATCGGTCCAGCTCCCGCTTCTCCTTCGTGGCCTTGCGATAACGCTTGTAATGCTCTTTACAGAGGAGGACCCGCCGCTTCTTCCTGGTCTTGAATCTGCTGTACGGAAAGGCCAGGGTGACATTCCTGGTGGACAGGGAGCGTTTGGAATGGTTCCGGCATCCTTTCACATCACACAGCCGGTTTCCCTCGTCATCCACGAGTCCCTCCCGCTGTTCCTTTGTTCGCCCCGGAAAGAAGAACCCGATCAGCCGGTCCACCCAGTGGCGGCGAGAACCCTTCCGGTATTCGCGCAGGTGCCAGCGGCAGAGGTGGGCCATGTGCAGTCTCTTTTTCAGCCCGAACCTGGGCATCACGTCCCTGACCTGCGTCGAGGGCAGGGAGCGCACCGCCTCTTCCTGACAACCCTTGACATGGCAATCCACATGCTCGCCCCTGATGTTCAACTCCCCTTTTGGTCGTTTCCACCAGGACATACAACTCCATCGCTTTTCGGTTATAAAAATAGAATCGACCGCCGGCGCTTGGTATGGCACTTGTAATGACATTGGGAGGCCATGGCCTTGCTGCCCTCACTGCCGCCATCGCCGCCGTCCCCCTCCTCCTATTCGTATCCGTCGTTTCTCCTCGCCGATAGCCATTAGCGACCCCCACTGGCCTCCAACCCGCTGGCCGCCGGCAGGAAGCTTAACACTCCCTTGTCATTGCCTTGCCAGAGCTGATCAATGTTCAGGCTGTGACAGAGATGCTTGAAGAGCTGATAAGAACCAATCGTAGTTACCGCCGTTTTCAACAGAAGCCAAAGGTGACCATCGACGACCTCAGATGGATGGTGGACCTGGCCCGCCATTCGGCCTCGGCAGCCAACCGGCAACCCCTGAGGTACCTGCTGTCGTGCGACCCGGACCGAAACAGCGACATCTTCGCCTGCCTGTCCTGGGCCGGCTATCTGCCCGAATGGCCCGGTCCGGCCGATGAGGAGCGGCCAACAGGCTACATCGTCGTCCTGGCCGATACCAGGATATCGAAGAACTGGTTCTGTGACGACGGCATCGCCAGCCAGTCCATACTGCTGGGAGCCAGGGAGAGGGGCTTCGGGGGCTGTATGCTGGCGGCCATCGACCGCAAGCGGCTGCGCAGGAGCCTTGCCATTCCCGACCATCTGGAGATCCTGCTGGTCCTGGCCCTGGGCGCTCCCGGTGAAGAGGTGGTCCTCGAGCCTTTGCCCGACGACGGCAGCGTCAGGTACTGGCGTGACGACAAGGGCGTTCATCATGTGCCAAAGCGGGACCTGAACGAGTTTATCGTTGGCGAATGGGCCTGAAGCTTCTTTGCCCATCCCGAACCGGCCATTGCCGCCGCCTCCCTCCTTCCCTGCCCACCTACCTGCTTCCCTACCTGCCCTCTGCCCACCAGCCAACTCACACATCCCCCGGCCTGCCCGCTCGCCTGCCTGCTCGTCCCCGGCCTGCCTGCCGACCCGCTTGGCTACCCACCTACCCGACCACTCGCTCGCCCGCCGGGATATGCCAAGATTAGATTTCCAGATACAAGAATCGTGGCGATAGATAAATAGGCAGGAAAAGCCAGAATCCCCCCGAGCGTAGAATGGTACTCATCTATCAGATCGAAATAGCCATGGAGATAACCGACGAGTTCACCGCCTGGTTGGAAAAGTATGTGGAGGACAACCTGCTCATCAACAACATTGTTACAAGCAAATGGTGGAAGCGGCCCCCGGATTCCAACAAACGGGAGGATGGCATCGTCTGGACCCTCCAGTTCCATCTGGTGAACGAGAGAGCCTTGAAGGATTTTGAAAAGGAGCTTGCCCCAGGCCTGCTGGAAGAGGCTCGCAGGCTCTTTGGGGACCGGTGGAAAGGGGAGCCGGTGATGAGGGTTATGGAAGAGGAGCAGAACGGGTCAGGTATCAATGGACCCCTGAGCGCGCTTTTCTCTTTGTGATGCTCTGGTTGGTTCTGTTACGGCACCGCCGGGGCCCGCTGCTGCTACATGTGGCTACCGCAGATCCTCCCATGCTCCATGTGGCTGAATGTCAGCCCCCAATGCACGTGCCGCCGCCAGGCCCGCCCGCTGCTATGCCGCCACCGCGTCGGCCCGCCCTCCTCCGCCCACTATCCCCTGCCAGGCAGTTCGTGGGCCGACACCGCGCCTTGGGATGGCCACATTTTATTCTTCATATTCCATTTTCTTCACCCATCAATCGGACACTTACCTTACCATTGTCACTTAAAGCATTGAATACATTCCTACCATCACGTTCTCTATTGATAATACCATGTGTCTCAAGGATTTTTGCATGTTTGGAAATAGATTTTTTATTGAGATTGAGCATTGTACTTAATTTCCCATTTGTCATTTTTCCTTTTTGGGAAAGAAGTTTTACAATACTCTTTCGTTTGGGATTCTCCAGTATCTTCATCGATTTCATCATGAACGGAAGCTCGATGATCGATGCCGACTCTCCTTTCGTTGATTGGGTCACATAGTACGCCTTTACCTCAGTGAGCATTGCCCCTGTGGCGGCAGCAGCGCTCATCAGATTTGTTCCTCCGGTGATGTTGATCCAGATCTCCTCATCTTTCTTCCCACGCCTGGAATTGACGATATCCACGATAAGGCCGACAATGTGGAAGAATGAATCATCGGTGAACGGATCGATGACAAGTTCTCGGTCATTGATACGCCGGTGGAGCTTGACTGATGGTAATGCCGACCTGATGTTGACGACAGAAGATTCCTTGAACTTCTCGGACACGATGGGATAGAGTTCCGACCCCCCAACTTGAATGACACCGTGAATGATATTCTCGGTAGTCTCGCCCACCATCGCGATATGGATCTTCGCCATAGTCTCCTTGATGTGGAGACTGTTTATAATGATATTGGACCATTACCCCCGAATTTGATATGAAAAGAGCTCGCTGGATAGTTCGGTGTAAAACTATGTCAAAGAAATCCCATATGACAAAGCAAGACGCCGCCCGGATCCAGTCCAACGCTGACAGGACCGGTGAGAACCAGGACTTCAAGGCACGGGCCCAGCGGACTGCATCGAGGAACGATGAGTAGTGGGACCCCAAGGGTCTTGTTGCTCTTCCCTTTTTTGAGGTTGTCATATGACCAATCTATCCCAGGCGAAACAGATCGACCTCCACAACTTCAGGCTCCTCGAGGCCGAGCTCAAGATCTGCGACAGCTTAGAGGAGGCCTGGTGTGAAGGCCTGGATGTCCTTTTGTTCATCCATGGTTATCACAACGGTGTGGCCATCAAGAGCTACATCCGCAAGCCCACTGGCCTCAGAGTCAGGCTTCAAAGCGACTTTCCCGAGATCCGGCTAATGGACATACTACCCAGGGACAATGGGAGCACTTATGTCATCTTTGACAATGGGGGTGACGCATGAGAGATGAAGAAACAAGCAGGCTTCTGGTCACCGGTGCCGCCGGATTGATCGGTACCAAGGTCGTGTACCTGCTGCGTCAGCTAGGCTACGATGTCATCACCCTAGATCTGAAGGAACATAACCAACGTGGTACGCCGATCGATAAGGTGGGTGACCTGCTGGACCCGGGGTTGCGCTTCCGGGCTTTACAGGGAGTGTCGGGCGTTGTCCACCTCGCCGCCGTGTCTCGGGTGATCGAGGCTGAGGCCGACCCAAAAGAGTGTACCCGGGTGAACCTGCAAGGTACCAGGGATCTCCTGTTGGACATGGTCTCTCGCCGGTGCCCCCCCTGGTTCATCTTCGCCAGCAGCCGTGAGGTCTATGGTGAAGCGCAATGGTTGCCGGTGGATGAAGGTCACGTACTGGCACCATTGAATCATTATGGTCGAACCAAGATCGCTTGTGAAGCGTTGGTCAGGACATATGCCAATTCCGCAAGAAGAGCTGGAACCATCCTTCGTTTCAGCAACGTTTACGGTAGTGCTCTCGATCATGAGGCTCGTTTGGTCCCATCATTCATCCAGAGAGCTCTGCTAGATCAGGAGTTGAGGGTGTTCGGAGGAGAACAGATCATGGACCTCATCCATGTTCGCGATGCCGCCTATGCCATTGAAAGGACTGTCTCTTTCATCGACCATTGTGATCCCTGGGCAACCACCATCAATGTCGGTTCGGGCATTGGAACGAGCATGAAGGAGCTCATCGAACTCATAGAAGATTCCATCTGTAAACAGGTTTCGGTCAGATTGGAGCCTTCCCGAAAGAGTAGCGTGAACTCGTATATCGCCGATACAAGGCTCATGAATCAAATGATAGGTTTTGAATGCCAGGTTTCACTTCAGAGTGGTTTGGGTGAGCTTGTAGAATGTTTCAAGCAACGATTACGGCCTCTCAGTTTGGTGGTTGCATAATGAGGGTCCTGCAGGTCATCCACGGCTACCCACCTCGCTACAACGCCGGCTCCGAGGTCTACACCCAGACCCTGGCCAATGGCCTTCACAAAGCTGGAGTTGAGGTGTCTGTCTTCTGCCGTGAGGAAGATCCGTTCCTGCCGGATTACCATCTCAGGCGAGAAACGGACCCGTTGAATGATGATATCCCGGTCTATCTGGTGAACCATGCTCGCTCCAATGCCCGCTTTCGGAACAAGCATCTGGAGAAGGCCTTCCAGCAGGTCCTGGATGAGCTTAAACCCGAAATCATCCACTTCGGTCATCTAAGCCATCTTTCCACCGGGCTCATCGAGGTAGCCAAGGCTCGGAGAGTTCCAGTAATCTTCACACTACACGATTTCTGGTTGATGTGCCCAAGAGGCCAGTTCCTGCAATGGGGTCTGTCTGGCAATGAGCCTTGGCAGCTATGCGATGGTCAGAATGACACAAAATGCGCCCGAAAATGCTTCAACCGATTCGTCACCGGTCTTGAAGACGATAGAGGACACGAGTACTGGATCGAGTGGGTATCAGAGCGGATGGCCCATGTTCGCAGAATGTGCGATAAGGTGGACCTGTTCCTGGCGCCCTCCCGTCAATTACGTGCACGGCATCTAAACGAGTTCGGTCTGGATGCCAGCAAGGTGAAATACCTGGACTACGGCTTCGATCTGAGCAGACTTGGCGACCGGAAACGAAAACACGAGAATTATTTTGTCTTCGGCTACATTGGCCGGCACCATCCCTCGAAAGGCATCCACCACCTGCTCGAGGCATTCAGCAAGACCAAAGGAGATGCCATCCTGCGGATCTGGGGCCGACCCGAGGGGCTGGTGACAGGCTCACTGCAACGCTATGGGAATGGAGACTCCGATGATACCTTTACCGAAGATCGTGTGGAATGGAGACCCGAGTACGACAACAAGCAGATCGTTTCGGAGGTGTTTGATAATTGCGATTGCATTGTCGTACCATCAATCTGGGATGAGAACTCGCCATTGGTCATCCACGAGGCTCAGCAGGTAGGGGTTCCGGTCATCACCGCCAGGCACGGTGGAATGGGTGAGTATGTGAAGGATGGGGTCAATGGCCTTACCTTCCGGCATAGGGATGTTCTGAGCCTTCAACGAACTTTACAGCAGGCGATCGATGACCCGGAACGTTTGGCAAACCTTGGACAGCATGGTTACCTCTATTCAGACGACCGACAGGTTCCTTCCAACAATGAACATACAAAGGCGATATTGGCCTATTACCAGGATCTGTTGGGGGTGAATGAGTGAACGAACAGCATTTGCCTGGCCCCTGGCGGATTACCTTCGACACAAATCCAGATGATTGCAACTACGCCTGTGTGATGTGTGAAGAACACTCAAAACACAATTCAAAGGAAAGGGGCAACACACCCAGACGTATGGATTTCGAACTACTTCAGAAGATCGTACACGAAACCGCTCCACACGGACTGCATGAGATCATTCCATCCACCATGGGCGAGCCTCTTCTCTACAAGCACATGACAGACATCATCGTCCTGTGTCAAGAGCATGGCTTGAAGTTCAACCTGACCACCAATGGTTCCTTTCCAGGAAAGGGTGCCAGGGAATGGGCCGAGCTTATCGTACCTGTTGGCTCAGACGTGAAGATCAGTTGGAATGGCGCTTCTGCCGAGATTCAGGAGCGAATCATGCAAGGCTCAAACTTTGAGCAGAACCTCGAAAACCTGAAGGCTTTTCTTGATGTACGCGACCGGGTCGCATCCAAAGGAGGCAACTACTGCGGCGTGACCTTGCAATTGACCTTCATGGAGGATAACCTGGCCGAGATCCCAGATATCGTGAGGCTCGCGATCCCCCTTGGGATCGACAGGGTTAAGGGCCACCATCTGTGGGTGCATAATGGGATCATGAAGGATCTGGATCTGCGACGTTCTACAGAATCCATTGAACAGTGGAATACTGTTGTGCGGGAGTGTAAAGCTATTGCAGGGGATACCATCGAACTAACGAACTTCTTCGAGCTTGATGCGCACAAAAGAGATGAACTCCATCCAGCAGCGATATGTCCGTTCCTGGGCCGGGAAGCCTGGGTCAACTGGGAGGGTCGCTTTGACCCATGTTGCGCTCCTGACGAGCTACGACAGAGCCTGGGTTCCTTCGGTAATGTCAAGGAACATGGTCTGATATCACTTTGGAAAAGCGAAGAATACCAGAAACTTATCGATGGGTACCTGGAGCATGAACTTTGCCGTGGATGCAATATGAGAGTACCTCCAAAGGAGATGGATGCGTGACCTGGCAAAACAGTACAGTTGCGCTTGATGGAACCCATCATCTCGCTGTGGATGGTCCCCCTCTTTATACTCAGAGATTCACCCAGGTCCTACCCTTCCATGAGCCGGGACTGGCACCTGTTTCTGATGCCTCGGGAGCCTATCATATCGAACCCGATGGCAAGCCGGCCTATACCGAAAGATTCTCTAGGACCTTCGGTTTCTATGAAGACCGGGCAACTGTTCGCGCCGACAAGGAATGGTTCCATATTCTTCCTGATGGCTCTCAGCTATACAAGGAACGTTGGGCTTGGTGTGGCAACTACCAGAAAGACCGCTGTGCGGTCCAAGATACCGATGGAGGTTATTATCATCTGAAGCCGGATGGTACGGTTGTATCAACTGGCCCTTGGGCTTATGCTGGTGATTACCGCGAGGGTGTTGCCGTGGTGCGTGGTCAGGATGGTTTATGCCACCATATCGACCCTGAAGGTCAGCCGATCCATGATATGGAATTCTTCGATCTTGATGTCTTCCACAAGGGTTTCGCCAGAGCTCGAGATTGTGACGGTTGGTTCCACATTGACCGGAAAGGAAAAGATATAAGTGGAATGCGCTACGAAATCCTCGAACCATTCTACAATGGACAGGCGCTGGCCCAGAGAAAAGATGGTCGGCGGGTCATCTTGGATGAAACCGGCCAGATCATCAATGAGTTACCAGCATCCGATGATGAACTGAAAGATCGACTGCATGGTATCTCGATAGCCTATTGGGCACCATTCGCAGTTAAGCTGGGCCTGGACCGAGGGCTAGCTGATGGTAAATGCTCATCTGCCATACCGCCTAGAGCCCTGAAAGCCCTTCAGAATGCCTGGGTGGAATTGGGATTGCTTGAAGAAGACAACAAGTGTTTGACACCAGTCGGGTTAAAGTTAATAGATGGAACTGTTGAACGACAGCGGTTCGATTATTGGCTAGGGCCACAGCTAGGGCCGTGGCTTGATTCTTTCGATGATGAGTGTTTAGATCGAAAAAAACATTTCTTCCATGGTCTGGATGAGTATTTGGTCCAATGTGTTCTTGATTCATATGCCAAGGATGACTGGAAGGGGATAGCGAATATCATCGAGCTTGATGGTATTGAAACTGTGGTCGATATCGGTGGTGGAATGGGACGTCTCCTTGATGAGCTGTTGGAGGCGAAACCAAAGCTGAACGCCATTCTGGTGGAACGCTCAGAGGTTCTGAATATACTTCCTCCCAGACCGGATATTCAATATGAAGTGGGTGATATTTTCGAAGGAGACCTTCCGAAAGGAGAGCTCTATATCATGTCAAGAGTGCTTCATGACTGGAACGATAAGGAGGCTGCGAGAATACTTAAGCATCTCAAAAATGAGGCCCCCAGGGGTGCTCACCTTTGTGTTATCGACCGCGTAACCGATGAGAAATCATACGGGCTCCTCGATCTGAACATGTTCCTTGTTAATGATGGGTGTGAGCGGAATCTCAAGGATTGGAATCGGCTCTTCGGTTTAGGAGGATGGTTCCTCAGAGGTTCGAGGGATCACCATGGTCATTTGGTAATGAAGCTTGAAAAAGGTGATGCCATTGATTGATGCCAAGATCGCTAGATGGTCACCTGGTAATCCAGTCCCTGGGAAAGGAATATTGCTTATCAGGCACGGTCCCAGATTATCAGGTTCATTTCCTACTCTTGAAACTCCACTTAGCGCTGATGGGATAGCACTCACTCGCAAATTCGGTGAAGAATGGGATGCTGATATTCCAAAATGTATAATCACCAGCCCTGTCCCTAGGAATCGACAAACGGCAGAGCTCATCTTGTTGACCGGTAGCTGGTCTATACCCATCTACGATTCCACGATGCTGGGGCATCATGGACCATTCGTTGTGGATTTGGAATTGATTGATAAGACTGTAAAGAACGCAAAAGAAAGAGGCGTTATCGATTTTCTGGTCGATCACATCAATGGAAAGCAGGTACCTGGAATGCTGGATAGGGATATTGGAGTTAATAGGCTCTTGACCGATATGACTCAATTCGGTGGAAGAGAAGAACTGATACTTGCCATCTCCCATGATAGTATCATAGCGGCTACCCTAGCATTTGGTGGTTTGGATCCAGATCCATGGCCAGAACCACTCTGTGGAGCTTCAATCATTTGGTGATTTCTTCCCTATACGCTGCCAGGCTTGATTGTAGATTTCAAGGTATGCGAACCAATCCTTGAAATATGATTCTTTACCATTCAATCCCAGTGATAGGAATGAAATATCAAATTCGGTTGCAAAAGTGATGACGATATTGTGGAATAATTCCATGTCTTCCTTGATAGAGTCGATTCTGTCGTATCGAACCGTTCTTGATTTTTC
>CAYSUX010000015.1:0-5395 GCA_964434315.1 uncultured archaeon | reverse complement strand
AAATTATAATATATTGATTAAAATTCAAGAACGGTTCTATACTACATAATCGACTCTATCAAGTAATACATTGAATTATTCCACAATATATTCTAATTTTTTGCCAAGGATAATAGCATCCGAATGTGCTATTCGATTCCTGATATTCTTGTAGCGATTGACTATCGTATCCCAAATAAATGAATTTGGTAAAAGGATACACAGATGATAATATATATCAAATGTCTTGAATAATCGAGGGGTTGGTTTATATTTTTTCTTCCATAATCTCAATAAGAAAGGTTTTAGATACATGGGAAACGATTCATAATAATCAATGAACATATGCGATAATATCAGGTTCTTTATTTCGATATCAATATCCTCATTCTTTTCTATTTGTCGATTATAAATGCCATGTGAATGTGATAGTTGATACAACTTTCGATTTAGAAAATAATTACTTGATTTATCTTTGAAATATGAACACATTTTGGTTTTGTTTGAAAAAGAATCGAAAAATGATTTAATGAACTCGTCCATTTCAATATCTAAAGACTTCAAACCCTTTTGTGGACAGTTAACTCTAAGTACTCTTCTATAAACCATTAACATTTTATTAAGTTCTTCAATGATATATGGCAGGTCGTCACTGCCATTGTTAAATGAATTCTTGCGGAACCAGGAAGTAACATCATTCAATTTGCCTAAGAACTCATAAAAACGTTCTGGGTTTTGCTTGATGTTGTCAGTATCGACCATACAAGTGCAACGTGTTGTATCGTAAAAACTTTTCGAATACCACTCATCTAGAAACGAGGACTTCGGGTACTCTTGGGATTGGAAAGAAACGCAAGCACCTTCCCGCTTGTCCAATCGCCCTCCTCCCCCTCCGCCCACCATCCCCTACCAGTCAGTCCGTGGACCGATCCGGCGCCTTGGTTCCTCTTGTTTCCTGGTGAATTTCAACTTGCCTGCCATAGCCGATGAAGGTAGATGTTCGATGCCTGTCGGCCCCCACGCCCAACCGTCACCAGACCCGCCCGCTGCTATGCCAAAGCCGGGCTCGCCCATAGTTGTATCGATATGGGCCGCGCCTACGATCACCGTCGACCAGCCGTTCACAATGGCCAGGCCCGCATGCTACTATGCCGGAGCCGGGCCCGTAACGCCACAGCCTTTGCGGCTGCAGGGCCTGCTGCCATGTCGCTCACTCCACGTACTCGGTCCCGATGTCCTTTGGCTCGAAGATGAGCACATGGGCTACATCCTCGCAGGTGGTCACATGCTCCTCGCCCTTTTCGATAAGGACCGCGTCGCCGGCCCGCAGGGTATGTCGCTCACGGTCCACGGTGATGGTCAGTTCGCCGTCCAGGACATAGAACAGCTCGTCCCGGTCGTGGGTGTGGAGCCGGTGCTGCCCCTTCAGGCGAGCCAGGCCCAGGAAGTCGTCGTTGAAGAAGAACAGCGGGGTCTTCATATGGCTCTCGGGAAGCTCTGATATCTTCTCCGGGACATTGAGCATCTTGGGCAGGGGATCACCACCCCCACAGGCCTCCCAAGGCTATTAAGGATTGGGAAGGCCCACACTTTCCGCCAGGCAGGCAGGTTTGGCGGGCGGGCTAGTGGGCTGGCAACGGGCAGGTGGGCGGACCGGAAGGCTGGCGAGCAAGCTCACAGCGTCGGAGGCCATTGGCTAGCAGGAGAGGCGGCCGGAAGGCAGGTGAGCGAGTGGCCAAGTATAGTGGGCAGTCGGTCAGTCAGTCGGCCAGACAAGCAACCGGTAGTCGCGGGGCAAGCCGCCGACCCCGGCATACGGTGGCAGGCTTTGGAATTGGAAAACACAGGACAGGCAGGTTTGGCGGGCGGGCACGGAGTGGTTAAGCGGCTTGTTCCGTGAGACCTGACGAAGACCATTGGCCGGCCGACGCCTCGCAGACGGTGCTTATCTTATCGATTATCGAATGTACGCGGTCTTGATGCCCTGGGGTTCAAAGACCAGCACATGGGTCTCATCCTCGCACATCGAGACATGCTTCTCGCCTTTCTTGATGAGGATGGCCTCGCCATGTTCGAGGGTGTGGACCTCGTCGTCAACTTCGATTATCAATTTGCCATCCATTACCAGAAATAGCTCATCCATGTCATGGGTATGGAGTTTGTGACGACCCTTGAATCGGGCAATGCCAAGGTAGTCGTGATTGAAAAAGGAGATCGGCTCCTTGACCATGTTCTCGGATATGTCGTTCTTCTTCGAATTGATGTTGATTATCTCTGGCAAGCGATCACCAATAGTAGAGCATTTGACCTTGGACGATAAAAGGGTTTTGAAAGAACCCGGCCGTCGGCCAGGGCTGCGCGAAAGAACGAACGAGGAACAGTCCTGATCGGCGGGCAGGCGGCCCAGGCCATCGCACGGTCCAGTCCAGCATCGCAAACATAGGTTCTTTTTCATCAGGCACACACGGCAGGCTAAGCCCTACAGGCTCCACCAGGGTATCTGCTCGCAAAACTGGGCATCGTCCAGCTCCAGGGCCCGGTCCAGCATCGCCAACATAGGTTCTTTATCATCGGGCAGGCGGCCATTGAGGTTCAGGTAGTTGGAGACATGGTCCGATAGCAATAGCATTTGACCTTCGAGCCCCGCGACCATCAACCGAACCTCCTCGAGGCTCTGCCTGGGTCCGGGAAGGACGAACTCGCCGGAGGCCATCATCTTTCCCAGGGGTGTCGTGGGGATGGGCACCAGGGTTCGCAGGCGCACAAAGTCGGGCTGGATTGCCGATAACACCCGGGCCGACTCTCTGGCATGGGCCTCCCAACGCTCGATGCCACCCAGGCCCACCAGATAGTACTCGGACAGTTCGATGCCAGCCTGCCTTACCAGTTGCCCGGCCTCGATTATCTGCTCGGGCGTGGTGCCCTTGTTGATGAGCTCCAGGGTGACGGGGTCGCCGCTCTCCATGCCCATGTGGAGCCGTGAAAGGCCCGCCTGCCTGAGTCGCTTGAGCTCTTCCAGGCTTTTCCTGATGACGAACTTGGCCCCGCCATAGGTTGTGACCCGTTCCAGACCTGGGAACCTCTCGGCAATTCGCTCCAGGATGGTCAGTAGCTTGCCGGTGGACAGGGCGATGGTGTTACCGTCGGGCAGGAAGATGGTGCGGACCCGCCCGCCGATGCCTGTGCCTGCCCCACTCTTGCCGCCGGGACCGTTGCCGATACCACTGCCAATGCCCGGGTAGCCGCCATAGAGCTTTGCCGCCCCGTCGATGTCCTCCAGTACCTCAGCCATGGGCCTGGCCCTGAACTGGGTATCCTTGTACATGCCGCAGAAGGCGCACTTGTTGTGGGGGCAGCCGTAGGTGGCCTGGATGAGCAGGCTGCCGGCCTCGGAGGGCGGGCGATAGACGGGCTGTTGGTAGCGAGGGAACATGGGTGGAGGGGGATGAATGGTACCGAGGGATAAATGTTCGAGTCAGACAACAGGAGGGTCGAAGGCATAAAGGTTTGAGTCTGTAGTCTGCCGATCATCGGGTATGGGGAACTACTATCGGTCACTGGTTATGGATGCCCGGACCGTTCCCGAAAGTACAGCTCATTCTCCAGGAACAACAGGTCAAAAGTATCCAATACATCCATTCGACCAAGCAGGAACGGGATCTGCTCATCATCAACAAGGACACAACGGATCTGTCGATATCGGCCGAGGATCTCGATATCTATCATGGCTGGGCGGATAGGAACTGCTATACCTGCTATCCCGTACAGTTGGTCCTCTCCGGGTAACAAACGACATTGGATGGTCTTTTGAGCAAGGCTTGGAATGATGGTCACATCAGCACCGGTATCGACGAGAAAGGTCTCGTAGTGGGCTCCTTTATGACCTTTCACCTTCAATATGACCTCCGGTACTTTTACCTCTGAATCGAATGGAGGAACTACCTCTCTGGCATATGGGTATCCTTCAGGCGAAGACACAGATAGCACCCTTGGGTCTCACCCAGCGGATGGTCAGGTCCTCGTTCTCAAGTAGCCCCAGAGCCTCCGCAGCTTTGACCACGTCACCGTACCCCGGACCTTCGGAAATCAACCGATCACCTATCCGGGCCTCGTAATGCCCTTTTTTTGGTTCTTTATCTTTGCGGAAGTCTGACTTCATGGTATCAAATACGCCCTGCCTGCATATTTACCTTTCGCCGGTTTGATGTCTGTTCATACATCCTTGCCTAGCCGTTGCCGTCGATGTCCTCCAGTACCTCAGCCATGGGCCTGGCCCTAAACTGGATCTCCTTCCACATGCCGCAGAAGGCGCACTTGTTGTGGGAGCAGCCGTAGGTGGCCTGGATGGGCGGGCCGCCGGCCTCGGAGGGCGGGCGATAGACGGGCTGTCGGTAGCGGGAGAACATGGGTGGGTTGGATGAAAGTGGATATTGGGACTGGATATAGGTTTAAGCCTGTTCGGGAGAGAAAGCAAAGCAAAACAGATTATAGTCCCGGAGCCCTTGGTGTCAATATGAAGAAGATCGTACTGCTGACCCTGCTGGCGCTATTGCTCCTCTTGCCCGGGCTCAGCGGCTGCCTCTGGTCCGAGGAGGATGACCCGCCCGAGCCTGAGCCGACCCCTTTCGATTTCGACACGCCTTTGCCTGCCCAGACCTATTACCATTTCTCCGGGGCCGTGAACGCCACTGACGCCTACTTGGTCAACGGGACCTCGATCCTGGGCGGCAATAACATCCCGATCTTCAGTCATGGCTCCTATTACGGCATCGGCACCACGACCTTCGAACCCACCGTCGGCACGACCCTGGCCGGCAACCTCTACATGACCAGTTGGACAGGGAGCGGCACTCTCGTTATCAAATGCGTCGATCTGATGGAGCTGAACGATGAGGGTGTCTACGTCTACTCCTGCGCTAATACTGGACCGACCATCGTACAGAACAGCAACGACCCCTACATCTACGTGGACCTCTGGACCGATCGGATCATGAAGTTCGACTTGCACGCCGTAGCCGTGATGACCGTGGAATACTCAGATGACGAGGGCGAGACCTGGTCCACCCCCACCGGCGTCACCTGGCCCTATGCAATGCAGGACCACCAGACCATCGCCTCCTCGCCCTACCCCTCGGCCGACCCTATCAATGGCTACGATACGACCTATGTATTCTGCGTCAACGCCGGCCACCCATACCCTGTCTGCTCCACCAGCTTCGATGGCGGTACCACCTGGACTCCCGAGACACCGGGAGCCCCGGCGGACTGCAACAGCGGCGGGTTGACCGGCCATATCGTGGGCTCCGAGAATGGCAATTTCTATCGCGGCAACATCGGCTGTGGCGGCTACGGCTACTCAGTCTACCGGAGCACCGCCGGCGGCTTCGACTGGACCGACCGCCCCCTGCCCACCCAA
>CAYSUX010000014.1:0-24064 GCA_964434315.1 uncultured archaeon | reverse complement strand
CCATATCGAACATGCGGTCGGCCTCATCGAGGACCAGGACCTCCACCTTGGACAGATTGGCCTTTTTCTGGTTGATGAGATCAAGCAGGCGGCCGGGGCAGGCCACCACGATATCGGTTCCATAGCGCAGGTGGTTGACCTGCGGTCCCTGGCTCACTCCTCCGTAGATGCTCGTACAGCGCAATCCGGTCCGACTGCCAAGGGAGGAGAACTCCTCACTGATCTGCTGGGTAAGTTCCCTGGTAGGGGCGATGACAAGGGCGCGAGTGCGCCTGCGTCCGTGTAACAGACGCTGGAGTATGGGCAGGACAAAGGCTGCGGTCTTTCCGGTCCCGGTCTGGGCCAGACCCATGATGTCATGGCCGTCAAGGGCCTTGGGGATGGCCTGTTCCTGGATCGGAGTGGGGGTAGTGTAGCCGAGTTCCTTGACCCGGTTGGCGATACATTTGTGTAAATTGAATGATTCGAAGGTCATGTTGATACCTTAACTGTGTTACGATTTCCGATTGGTGTAATCCGTGATTAAAGCCGTAAGCTCGCCCACCGGTTCCGGAATTCATCCGGATATTCGGGTGAACGACCTACCTTTTAACCCCGGGCGTCAAGCCTGGTTGAAAAAAGCTGCTCCTGGCTGCGAGCTGAACATGATATCCAGGTACAGACAGCGAACGGTGCCTATGGCAGCTTCTATTTATAACTACCGGTTGGTGGTTGGTGATATGTTGCTAAATCACTGTAACGCGTTGGTTGGGTTGGACAGGAATTGGTATCAAAATCTACATTTGTCTAGCTCTGAAGTTGATGGATGGACCCTATTATCCTATCTAACTTTTTGGATGTTTTTTTAGTCCGATCCTATCTATCTTTACTTGTACCGAATCAATGGTGCAGGCGATATCCGGCATTCCTACAATAACAGGACCTCGACTACATCCCCGGCCTCCACCATGTCGATGTTGGAGGGGATGACGATAAATCCGTCGGCTCCGGAAAGGGAGGTCAGGGCGCCTGATTCCTTGAAGGCGGGCTCCACCCCGGGCAGGCCATCCCCGCGGTCTGTCAGGTCTGTCAGGTTTGTTTGGTTTGTTTGGTTTGTCAGAAGTCTGACGGTGTGATACTGGGTTCGACCATAGACCGAATTGATACGCCTGGTGACCTTTGCCTTCAATTTGCGGGGATGTTCAGGCGGCCGGTGTCCCAACCGACGCAGGGTGGGCAGCAGGAAGATGTAGCCGGTGGTCAGACAGGAGGTGGGATAGCCGGGCAGCCCCAGTACCGGTTTACCATTCACCAGACCGAACAGTACCGGCTTTCCGGGACGCACAGAGACCCCGTGAAAGATGACCTGCCCCAGCTTCTTTACCACATGGACCAGCAGATCCCGTTCGCCCACACTGGAACCGCCGGACAGGACCACCAGATCGTTGTCCTTCAGACTGTTGGTCAAAGCCTCCTCCAGGGCTTCGGGTACGTCGGGCAATATATCCTGTCGGTCCACAATGGCCCCGGCTTGCAGGCCAAGGGCTTCCAGGGTGTAGGAGTTGGAATTGTATACCTGCCCGGGCTTCAGGGGCTGGCCCAGGGGTGTGACCTCGCCACCGGTGGCTATGATGGCCACCTTTGGTCGACAATAGACCCTGATGGTCTCGATCCCCAGAGAGGCCAGAAGACCGGTTCGCGCCGGGGTCAGGACCATGCCTTCCCTGGCCACCGGATAGCCTTTGCTTATATCGCCTCCCTGTTTCGAGACGTTCTGACCGGGAAACACCGGCTTTGTCACCAGAATGCCTGTTCCATCACTATCGCTATCGGGATCGATGGCGGTCTCTTCCACCTTGACAACACTGTCGGCTCCCTCGGGCACCATGGCTCCGGTGGCTATCTGGATACACATTCCAGAGGCTACCTTCTGTTTTGGCACCTCACCGGCATGGACCACCTCCAACATCGACAGGGATACCGGGTTGAACTCGTTGGCTCCCACCGTATCGTCGGCAACGACCGCGTAGCCATCCATGGCCGACCGATCGAAACCGGGGATGTCCATATCGGCGAGGACGGGTTCGGCAAGCACGCGTTGGGAGGCTTCGGATATCGGTATTTGCTCGCTATCCTTGACCGGTGTCAGGCTCTCGAAGACCTTCCGTTGAGCTTCTTCAAGTGAAACAAGACCCTTGAAGGGCTTCATCTTCATCTATTCACCCTTCGAAACAGCCTTGTCGCCCGGGCCATCGATGACCGCTTCCTTGTGAAGCTCACCCACGATATGACCCAGCTCGGGAAGGATCAGTTGGTTCATGGCCAGCCGCGCCGCGTTACAAGAGCCAGGGATGAGAAAGAGCGCCTTGTTGCGGGCGATACCGGCCAGGGAACGGGAGAGGAACGCCGCCGAACCGATCTCCTTGAACGACAGGGAACGGAAGAGCTCGCCAAAGCCAGGCATCAGCTTCTCCAGATAGGGTTCAACGACCTCGGGGGAGATATCCCGTTGAGCCACCCCGGTGCCGCCGTTCAGGATCAAAGCCTGGATCTCATCCATCTCCAGAACCGCTTCGAGTCCTTCGACGATGGCCTCCCTCTCTTCGGGCAGGATGGTGTAGTGGACCACCTTGTGGCCCGCCGTGGCCAGCAGGTACTTGATGAGCTGACCGGTGGTATCACTGTCGACATTTCGACTGTCGGACAGGGTCAAGAGGGCTATGGTCACCGACTTGGGTGCCGCGTGTCTGTGTTCTTCTAGGCCCATTCAATCTACCTCGGTTTTACATTTAGTTACAACATGGACATCCTTGATCCGGGTGGTCGGGTACTGTCCCCGGTCGTCCTTTTCCAACTGCTTGGTCATATCCCAGAGACATAGCAGACCCGCGGTCACGCCGGCCAGCGCTTCCATCTCGACCCCGGTGCGGTAGGTTGCCGACACCCTGACCCGGCATTGGACACCCAGTTCATCGATCTCGAGGTCCACCTCGATACCGGTGATGGGGATGGGATGGCACAGGGGCAGAAGGGTCGGGGTGGATTTCACCGCCTGGATGGCGGCCACCCGGGCCGTGGTCAGAGCGTCACCCTTGGGCAGACGCGCTTCTTCCAGGGCCTTCAGGGTGTCGGGTCTCAGCTCGAGCCGACCTAGGGCCGTGGCTGTTCTGGCCACCAGGGGCTTCTGGCCCACTTCCACCATCCGGGCCATCCTATCGCCCTCCGTCATTGACCTTTTTGGTCTCGGAATGGGAGCCGACCCAGACCTGGCCGTCGGGAGTGAACTCACGCTTCCAGATCGGTACTCGCTCCTTCAGGTTATCGATGAGCCACAGGCAGGCCCTGAACCCCTCGGCCCGGTGCGCTGCCGACACCGCCGTGATAACGATGGGTTCGCCGACCTCCAGCATACCCAGGCGGTGGACGATGGCCGCGTCATGGATATCGAACCGTTCCCCGACCTCATCCCGCAGTCGGGTCATCTGGGTCAGGGCCATGGGCTCGTCGGTGGTGAACTCGATGCGGTCCACCTGACCGGCTTCGACCTCGTCCTTGACGGTACCGACAAAGGAGATTATGGCTCCCACATGGGTGGCGCCCAGGGCGTTGGTGACCCGGGTCACATCGAAAGATTCGTGTTGGAGTCGGATAAGGTCCATGTTCGCGGAGCCCGGAACAAGGCCCTCCTATTTGAGTGGTATCGTTGTTCATGGCGCTTTCCATGAAGGCAAGAACCCAAGAACCCAAGCAGAACGACCCTGGCTTCGGCATAGCAGCATGCGGGCCTGGCGGTGGCCCAGTGCGGCGTGTGGAGGCCGGTGGCGGCTATGGGCCGGGGTGAAATTATCAGAAACTCCCCAATCGTTCGTGGTCAGGCCCAGAGCCATGACCAAGAGTATACAACCTATGATTAGGTCCCATAGGCCATCCTTGACATTTCCACGAGGTTGTCAAAGACCTGACTCGAACAACGATCCCATCACTTCCTTGGCCAACCTGCGGGCCAGCGGCTCCTCCATGGTCCGGATGAGCAATTTGCCCAAAGGCCAGATATTGATGCCGCACTCCCGTTCCATAATGAGCATCACCCCGGCGTCGGCCACCAGCCTGAAGCCCGCCTTTTCCAACCTCGTCCTGGCAACCTCCATATCCACTTTGGATCCCCTGTGCCGTGGTCTAACCTCGAAGGCCGCGGTGTTTCGGCAGGGTTGCAACAGGAAATGCTCGGTTCTTCCATCCCCTTCCTTCAATTCACGGCCCCCGAAGGAGTGACGGCCGGCAAGGGATCGTCGGGCCCCAGCTCGACCAGGGATTCGAGGGATACCTGCCCCATCCGCTCCACAGGTAGCTTGGCCTCTTCGCCCAATACCCGTTGCAACCTGGCCGCCGTGGAGGGCTTATCGGGCACGATGGTACAGCAAAGTGATGGAAGGGTTGATATCTCCAATGTACCGGTCTGTCTGGCGATACGCTCGATCTCGATCTTGTCCAGGCCGATGAGGGGTCGCAGGATGGGCAGGTCGGTGACCTCGTCGATGGCCTGTAGATTGGCCAGGGTCTGGGAGGCGACCTGGCCCAGGGATTCTCCGTTGACCAGGGCCGTGGCCCCGATCCGTTCGGCCAATCGTGTCGCGACGCGGTACATCTGGCGACGGCAGAGCAGGCACTGGAGATGTCTATCGGTGTTGCGGGCGATGAGGGTCTGGGTGGCCCCGTGAGCCGCCACATGGAGGGGCAGGGGTCGGTTGGAGATCTGCGAGATACGGCGGGCCAGCTCCCGGGTCTTCTCCAGTTCGCTCTCATCGGTGTAAGGACGGTTGTCCATGTGCAGGGCTTCGACGGTCAGTCCGGACCGCAGGGCCAGGTAGGTTGCCACTGGAGAATCAATGCCTCCCGAAAGCATCGCCAAGACCTTCATTGTCGTTACATTCGGCGATCCTACTTTAGGATTGTGTAACACGCAAATCATTGTTAGTGTATGAATCCATAAAAAAATAAAAAGAGATAATAAGGGGCAATCCAAAGACAGGCAACGAGGTTACTCTGTGTCCCATCAACCTCTTTTCGAAGTGTCAACGCTGCCCGATGAGGCAAATGGTCTTGAGCTGCCCGAAATGCTGGATGTATCCGGTCGAAGGGTTTGCATGATCATCCCCCAGATCGGATTCCAGGATGAGGAGCTCTTCCAGGTTCGGACCAAGCTCGAAGCCTCGGGAGTGGATGTCCATATCGCCAGTAGTAGCTCGACCTCGGCAACCGGCATGTTCGGCTCCGAGATCACCCCGGAAATGCTCCTCGATTTTGTCAATCCCGATGATTTCGACGCCATCGTACTGGTGGGCGGGTTCGGCATCGACCACTACTTCAAACATACCCGACTCTTCGAAATGGTACAGAGGGCCTGCCAACTGGACAAGGTGGTGGCCGCATTGAGCACAGCCTCCTCGATCCTGTCCCTGGCCGGTGTTCTGAAGGGACGCAAGGCCACGACCTGGGTCGGTCCCACCAATGACAAGTACCGCCAGATATTACGCCTGGGCGGCAGCAAGTTCACCGGTGAGAGCGTCGAGATCGACTGGCCGGTCATCACCTCCGCCGATTCCGAATCCATTGAAGAATTCACCGAGGTCCTGATGGAGGCCCTGAGCGAGCTGATCCGCCTGGAAGAAGAGGAGGAAGCCGAGGCAAAGGCAGAGGCTGAAGCAGCCAAGGCCGAACAGCAGGAGATCATCATGCCTGAACCAAAGCCCAGATTCGAGGTCATCGAGACCGGACCCGGATTCGCTTTGCCCCAGACCAGGGATAATCCCGTGGCACAGGCCTCCAATGCTCCCACTCCTTCATTCAACGAACCTGTCCAACCCGATCAGCCTGCCACACCGGAGGCCACCTTCACCGTCGTGGAACCTGCCCATTCGGCCAACGAACCGGCGTTCCAGCAGACCTCGGACACGATCTTCCCTCAACCCCCGACGCGGGTGGAATCGGTCCTGGCCGCGCCCCACTCACCCTGGGCCCGGCCGGCGGCCCGGACGCCGACCCGGGTTAACCGGCAACCCGTTCACCGGATACCCCGACCCCCGGCAACACCCTCGCCTGCGGTTCCCCAGCCACGAACGCCACAAGCGCAGCGATCGGTACCGGATCGGCCCAAGGCGCAGAAGAGACCCAGGGCCAAGAAGATCCTGAAGTCCGGGAACCGGAAGACCCGGTCCCGGGGCGGCGATATCCCCGGTCCTTTTATCTAGGGTGCGGATAGGGCGTCATGACCCTGAAGGTCCTTTCCAGACCCGTCAGCCCCTTTGCCACCAATGCCTACCTGATCATCGATGAATCGACCAGGGAGGCGGTGCTCATCGATCCCGGGGACGAGGTGCCCATGCTGGTGAAGCTCATCGAGAGTGAGCAGGCCAGGGTGCAGTATATCCTGGGTACCCACGGCCATCTTGATCATGCCGCCGGCGTGGCCGAGGCCAAACGGGAACTGGGAGTGGAATACTACATTCACGACGAAGACAAGGAGCTACTGGAGGCCATGCCCATGCAGGCCCGGATGTTCGGCATGGCGCAACCCGAGGTGCCCGGGATCGACAGCTACCTGACCCATGGCCAGACCCTGAGCTTTGGCAATACCACCCTCGAGGTCCGCCACGCCCCGGGCCACAGCCCAGGCTCGGTATGCTTTTACGACGGCCAGACCAAGGTCTTCGTCGGCGATGTACTCTTCGCCGGGTCCGTCGGCCGCACCGATCTTGCGGGCGGTAACGGCCCTCTGCTGATGGAATCCATCCGGAAACAGCTCATGAACCTGCCCGACGAGGTCGAGGTCTTCACCGGCCATGGCCCGTCCACCACCATCGGCCGGGAACGCCTGACCAATCCCTTCGTGACCGGGCGGATGAGTGGCTTCTGAGCAAAATACCGATTCTCGTTTTTCGATTCCCGTGGAAGGCTTATAAGAGACCCTTCGCTCCCTCAGCCATGCTCCATAAGGTTCGCCTTCAGAATTTCAAGCTTCACGAGGATACCACCATCGAGACCAAGCCCATCACCATCTTCATCGGTCCCAACAACAGCGGGAAGTCCAGTATCTTCTAGGCATTGATGCTGTTGAAGCAGGCGATTAACATTACATGGGGCGATAAATGCGCGTTGATACAGAATATGAATAAAGGTGAGATTCAAAAACAATGTTCAATCGATGTTGGTAATTATAAAGATATTGTAGGGTTGAAGCTGATAATATCAAGATAGAAATTGAAGGTGATGTGACTTCTAACCATCCATTTAAACCAACTATAAACCAAACATTCCATATAAATTATAATGTCGAATTTAATGATAATAGTTTAATCAATTCATATGGAAACATTTCCAATACTGATAAAAAAATCACTTGGAAAAAAAATAAGATTATTCCAGAGTATTTTAGCTTAAATGAGTTTCCAGGTGTTCAAGCACATCCTCAACTCAATAACGAAATTGGTAAACCAATTCGGTGTTCTGGGGGAAGTCATTCAGATCTAAAATTTAAGGGAAATTTAGATAAATTAATTGAATATTCAAATGGATTTTTTAATTCGATTTCACGATTAATTTATAGCTACCATCTTGTATATGCCATTAGGGGTATGGAGGAGCAACCATTTCCTTTGGGTGAAAAACCATCGGAGTCATTGGAATTAATTGATTTGTATGAACGCTCAGATGCTCTTGCGAGCACATTGGCCTATAATCGTGAAATGCAAGAGGAGCTGTCAAGTTGGTTTAAAAAATTAATGAAGGTTGACTGTTCCGTTGAATTGGTGCCTTCTAGAAAAGTAGCCATAAGAATAAAAAGTCAAAAGGCTATGCATCCCATCGTCAATGAGGGCATGGGATTAAATCAATTATTATATCTCTTGATTCCAATAGCTCTTGCTAAAAAAAATCATACGGTTTTCATGGAAGGGCCCGAGGTGCATCTTCATCCAAAGGCTCAATCAAAACTTGTTGATTTCCTATTGAAAATACACAAAGCTGAAAATAAACAATACATGATTGCCACTCACAGCGAACATATACTTTTTGGATTTTTAACAGCTTTGGCCAAAGGAAAGATAACACTCGATGACCTAGCGATTTATTATTTTGAAAATAAGAATGGTAAAGCCGAAGTGACTACCGTCAAAGTACATGAGAATGGCACTGTTACAGGCGGACTTCCGGGTTTCTTTGAACATAGCGTAGACGAATTAATAACACACTTGGAAGCAATGGATCCAAGGAAGAAAGATGAAGTATAAATTCCTTATTGATGAGAATATTATATTCTACGCAGCTCGTCTTGAAGATGAGCACGGTAACAGAATTCCCGAGACCAGTGAATTCATCAGTATGGTTTGGAAAAATTGTCATTCCATGGTTGCTGATAGTGAATTAAACCGTCGATTTATCAAACACCTAAAAGAAATCAAAGCAAGTAGAAATCGATATCAGTTGTTACATGAGGGTATGACGACAATCACCCAACTCTTCAAACATTCAGAAAAATGTATCAGGGATTGGGAGGATTTGAAACCCATACCCAATGAATCAATTTACCCTCACGAGGATATTCACGTTGTTCGAGCGGCAGCTCATTTCAAGGTAAATCTTGTGAGTATCGACGCCGAACTGAGGAATGCGATCAACAATTCCCCGTTTTTCCAAAGCCTCGGCGTAAGAGCCTTAAGCCCGAAGGAAGCCCTTCCGTTGGCTAATGAAACGTAAGATTCGAAAACCCTCGATCTGGTTTCCATTCCAACCACTCAACCCTCGAAGGTGACCTTCTTGAAGCCGGACCCGAGCAGGACCTTGCGCCTGAACCGGTAGAGCCTGGCTGGCCGGTGGGAGCCCCTGCGCTGTTGCCCCGAATCATCCAGGATATTGAGGCCGGCTATCTTCTTGCGAAAGTTGCGTCGGTCCAGCTTTTCGTCCAGGATGGCCTCGTAGAGACCCTGCAGTTCGGTCAGGGTGAATAGCTCGGGCAGCAGTTCCAGGCCCACGGCGGTGTATTCCAGCTTGTAGCGCAGCCGTCGCAGGGCGTAATCGAGTATCCGGCCATGGTCGAAGGCCAGCTCGGGCAGGCCCTTCATCGAGAACCAGCGTCGCTCCAGGATGTCGGCCCGGGTCGGCTCCACCCGCTTCAACCGGTCACCGTCCACCAGGGCGAAGTAGGCCACCGTGATGACCCTGGTTCGCGGGTCCCGGTCCACCTCCCCGAAGGTGTAGAGCTGCTCCAGGTAGACCCGGGACACCCCGGTCTCCTCGGCCAGCTTGCGCCGGGCGCACTCCTCCAGGGTTTCGTCCAGGTGGATGAAACCCCCGGGAATGGCCCACATCCCTTTGTGGGGCCACTGGCCCCGCCTGACCAGCAATGTCGCCAGCTTTTCAGCCTGGATCGAGAACAGGATGGTGTCCACCGTGACCGAGGGGCGCTGATAGTGTTCCGGATCATACTCGATTTCGTCTTGCTCGGTCATCGTCAACCCCACCTCTACCGGCCCATATCTATTTTCCTGTACTCCTTCAACAGACCCTCCAACTCCTCCAGGGTCTCGTTCTGGGCCCTAAAGGAGATGAAATCGATCTCCTGCTTGCGAATCTGCTTCTTGTACAATGGCTCGGGATCTATCCTGATCAATCTGGTGTTCGCGGAGGCTTTGGCAATTGTAACTACATCACCATATCTGACCGGGACCTTCTTGCCCCAGTCCAGGACCAGCTTGCCGGTCTCCTTCTTCCAGCCCACCAGCTCGACCGATGCCTGCCGCTCTCCGATATGGGTCGGGAACAGATACCCGGTCTTGCCGATGAGCGCCCGGCTGGGAGCCACCTGGGAGATGCCGATGATCGGCGTGTCCCACTCCATCAGCGGACCATTGACCGAATGGCTGTAGCTCGAGGCGCCCACGGCGTTGTAGACGATCAGGACATCCAGCTTGGTCCGGTCCCTCCACAGGACCTGTTCGGTGGCTCTGTCATCCACGGTTATCGCGCATTCGATGGTGATCGTATCCCGCTCAATCCAGGTATCCTGGAGAACCGAGCCCACAACTTCACCGTTCAGGCTCACCTCCAGTCTCTGGATCTCCTGGGTCTCGTACTCTCCGGACCCTATCCTTTCCAGGCATTTTTCCAGATCCTCGATGGTCCTGTCGGCCAGGTAGTTGGTGGAACGGGTGCCGGTGGGACGAATGAAGAGCAGTTTAGATCCCGGGTACTTGTTGGTCGCAAAGATATGAGTGCCATCCCCGCCCAGGGAGATCACGATATCCTCTTCGATGCGTTTCTGGTATCTTTCAATGATGTTGGACACCGTCTCGATCTGGGGACCGACGATGGGGTCGTTGGCCTTGTCGGGGATAAATTCTAGCCTGATCATCGTGTAACTTCCTGATAGAGCTTCAAACCGGGGGTGGCCGGTAGCCGTGATTTGTGGAGATTGCGTTCTATCCTTTCGAACAGTGAGACGATATCGTCAGCGTCTGCCAGGCCCATCCCGACCATCCGATCCACTGAAAACCCCAGCTCCCGACCCAGCAGGACCCGGTCGATCCGGTGGTAGTCCAGGCCCAGCTCGGCCTCATCGGTCTGCCCCTCCCAGAGTCCGGCCGAGGGGGCCTTGTGGATGATCCGGTCCGGAACGCCCAGATGGCGGGCCAGCAGCCTGACCTGGGTCTTGTAGAGCTCCCCCAGGGGGTTGAGGTCAACGCCTCCATCACCATACTTGGTGAAGTATCCCAGTCTGGCCTCGGTCAGGTTGTCGGTGCCGATGACCAGACCTCCCGAGGTGTTGGCCATCCCGTAGAGCTGGGTCATTCGCAGGCGGGCCATCAGGTTGCCCCGGGCGAGTGGCTCCTGGAAGAAGGGTGCCTGTAAGATGGCAGTGTCGATCAACGGCTGTATGTCGATGACCCGGTACTCGATACCTAACCTGTCGGCCACCAGTCGCGCGTCGGTTTGATCATCGGGCGGGCTTGTGGCCGAGGGCATGATGAGTCCTGTGACATGCCCTGGTCCTAAAGCCTCGGCGGCCAGGTAGGCCACCGTCGAGGAGTCCAAACCGCCTGACAGTCCGATGATCCCCCGGCCCGGGGGTCGGACCCGGTCGTGAATGAAGCGCATCAATGATGTGGCTATCGTATCCAGGGGCTCGGCCAGTAACTTGAGCAACGCTGACGGGTCTTTACTGAAGAGTTCGCGGGCCTGATTAGCTAACAACCGCCTCAGCCTCCCAATCCTCGATCACCTGCTCGATCGTCTCCAGCCGGGCTCCGTAGGCGAACTCCAGGTCCTTCATTCCCGCGGCCCGGTCCTCCTCGGTGAAGGCCTCCAGACAGTCCTCGACGGCGATGATATTGTAACCCCGGTAGAAGGCGGCGGCGGCGGTGTGTCTGACACAGATATGGGCGTGCACCCCGGTGAGGTACACCGACAGAACCCCCCTGGCCTTCAATAGCTCCTCGAGCCTGGTCTGATAGAAGCCCGAATAGGTCTGCTTGGTCACCACCAGATCCCGGTCGGTAAGGCCCAGTTCGGGGATGACCTGCGCCCCTTTCGTTCCGGCCATGGCATGCTCTCCCCATCGCCTCAGTTCGGGGTCGTCAGGGGTATGGGAGTCGTTGACGAAGATAACCGGTATGTCCCGCTCCCGGGCGGTCTCCAGCAAGCGACGAAGGGGTTGGATGATCCGGTGGGCCTGTTCGCACTTCAGGGTTCCGTGGATGAACTCCTGTAGCATGTCTATCACCAGCACGGCCTTCTGGTTCTGTTTTTCCATATCATTGCCTCCTGTCACATTCACATGGTCCTATATGATCCTCACTTCCTGAAGCCTGGGATTGGGTCTGGGTTCGCGGCCGGTCTTGTGCATCACCTTGCCATCCACGGCCATGATGTCGGCGGTGGCCATCCAGGAACTGTAGCAACTGCCCCCGATGGCATCGAAGAGCCTGCCATATTCCTTTTCAGCCTCGACAAAGACTGCCGTCTTCTCGGGGTTGAAACCCGAGGAGAGAACTATCTTGACCTTATGGAAGCCGGCTCGGTCCAGGGCCTGGCGCATGGCCAGGGTCCCGGTGATGGTGACCCCGTTCCCGGTCCAGTACCTGCGGCCGTCGGAGGGGTTCCCGCCCTGGCTTTGGTTCTCGCCACAGGTGTCCAGCCTGACACCGGACAGTCGGCCTTCCAGGGCCCGGGCCGAGGCCAGGGCGTCGTCGATCTCCCGGTTGAACGTGTCTACGAGGATGACGCGTCCCACACCGGGATCGATATGGCGATCAAAGGCCTCGATGGCTTTGGTTGTGGCGCTCTCGGAGCCATGTATCCCGGCCAGGGTCAGGACCAGGGCGTGGGGGATGGTGCCGCTGGGCTCCTTTTCCACCAGCTTGGAGCCGATGGCCGTGGAGGCGTTGACCGCCCCTCCGGCCATGGCGGCCCGGCAGATATCGATATCCTCCTTCCAGTGCCAGTGCCGGGCTCCGAAGTAGACAAAGGGCCGTTCACCAATTAGCTCGCAGACCCGGCGAACATCCAATTCCAGACGATCCAGGTCGATACCCTCCTGGCCATTGGCCCGGCTGGTGGCGGCCGAGAGCGCCCCCAGGTACATGGTCTCCACCTCCATCAGAGCCTGTACCGGCCCCTCGATGAGCATCAGGGTCTCACCGGGCTGATAGTTCGACCCCTCGGGCAGGGCCCGGATGCGAATGTCGTTCGTGTCCAGGTCACAATAGCGGTCCAGGATGGCGATGGCCTCGTTGATGCCCCTGACCGTCCCGGGACCCTTGCGAATGAAGACCTGATAGAGGACCCTGGGGTTGATGGCCTCGGCCTCGAGGATCCGCCGGGCCCGGGTGAAGTAGATATCGGTGTAGGGTTCCGGGCTGTCCGGGAGGTGGAATACCGAGGTGTCAATCGTCAGCTTTCCTTTGAGAGTGTCATCATTGATTTCCATCTCCTTGGCTACTGTCGGATCGGATGTAAAACAAAGGGGCGAAGCCATTGTATCAAAGGTATCATGGTCAAGCAGGTATTAATACTTATTGTATGTGATACACAAACCATATATACTTGTGTATCCAATACACTAACTATGGCCCCCAGGGTGACGCAGATGTTCGGAATCAAATTCATCAAAACAGGACCGACCCAGTATGTGATACACTACCAGAACGGTCGGATCAAGCGCTCGGGAACCGGAATGTCCTTCTTCTATCATGAGCCCAGCTCCTCTATTGTGGTGATACCTGTCGGCACTGCCGATATACCCTTCATCTTCAAGGAGACAACCGGTGATTTCCAGACGGTAACGGTCCAGGGTCAGATCACCTACAGGATAGAAGACCCTCAAACCATAGCCTCCTGTCTCGATTTCACAATGCTGGAAGGGCGATATCATAGCGACGATCCTGAGAAGTTATCCCAGCGATTGATAAATCTGGCGCAGGTCAAGGTGCGTTCACATATCGGAAAACACACTCTTCAGGAGAATCTTCAGGCCGCCGAGCTGATAAGCAGCGGGGTAACCGCAGCCCTGACCTCCAGTGAGTCTCTGACCCAAACCGGCATTGAGATGATCTTTTTTACGGTACTATCAATAAAACCGTCACCAGAGATGGCGCGGGCCCTTGAGGCAGAAGCGCGAGAATCGATCCATCGCGAATCGGACGAGGCGATCTACAAACGCAGAAATGCCAGCGTCGAGAATGAGCGTAAGATCAAGGAGAGCGAACTCTCCACCGAGGTCGCCGTCGAGGAGAAGAAACGACAGATCCGCGAGACCCGCGCCAACACTGATCTGGCCCTCCAGGCCAAACAGCAAGAACTCAAGCAAGCTACACTGAAAGGCGAGATCGAGCTCGAGATGGACCGGCAGAACCTGGTTAACGCCAAAGTCGAGAATGTCCGGGTCGAAGCAGATGTTCAGGCCTACGGGGTCGAAGCCTCCCTGCGCCCTTTGCGAGCCCTGGAGCCCGAGGTACTCCAGGCATTGACTTTGCAATCGGCCGAACCAAGGCTCATGGCCACCCTGGCTCTGAAGGAACTGGCCAGCAACGCCAACAAGATCGGTCACCTCCATCTGGCTCCCGACCTGATCGAGACATTGATGAGAAATGATCCATAGGTCCAGGGTAATGTCAAGTATCATTTCATTCAAGGTGGTCGGATGGTCTATGATAAGGTGATCCTGGTCACTCGCAAGACCAGGCTGGAAGAACTGATCGAACGGTTCAATACCCGGGCCCAGGCCAGATTCTACATAGAGCGTAACGATGGTGATTTTGGAACCTATGAGCAAGAGCATGAGACCTACCAGGCGGGATTACACAGCTTGCAAAAGCAGATTCGTGAACTGGTCAAGATACAGGTCATCGAAAGGGAACATCTGCCCAATTTCCTCTTCCAACCGGAATACCTGGTGGTGACATTCGGGATCGATGGTCTGGTGGTCAACACTGCCAAATATCTGAATGGCCAGCCCCTCATTGCGATCAACCCCGATCCAGCCAACATCGATGGCCAGCTATTGCCCCATGCCCTGTCCACTGCTCTGCCCACGATAAAGCAGGCGCTTTGCGACCGGGTCAGGATACGGTCTGTCACCATGGCCGAGGCGCTGTTGAACGACGAACAGAGGTTGCTGGCATTCAACGACCTATTCGTCGGTGTACCCAATCAGGTCTCGGCCCGCTATCGGATACGGATCGGTAATCAGGTCGAGTTCCAGAGCTCCAGCGGGATCGTGATCTCCACCGGGGCGGGCGCGACAGGCTGGCTGTCAAGTATGTTCAACATGGCTCAGGGGATAATGGACCACTGCCAGCCCCATCAGGAATTGAAGAGGCCGAGAATGCAATGGGACTCGGACCGGCTATTCTTTGTCGTGCGTGAACCGTTTGTGAGCAAGACCTCCTCGGCGGGGTTGGTTTGCGGTACCATCACCAACAGGACTCCGATGGTGATAGAGTCGTGGATGCCGGCCAACGGCGTCATTTTCAGTGACGGGGTGGTGGATGATTATCTGGAGTTCAACAGCGGCACAACAGCCACCATCGGTCTGGCCCGGAAACATACCAATCTGGTAATCAGATAAGGCATGCCAGATGGCTATCCGGACCTATCCGTACATGAACGGCGATGGCGGAGACTGCGCACCCTCGGGTTGGGTGGGCGTGGCCTGCTGTATCTCGTTCTTGAGGGCCTCTTCCAGCTTCCGGGCATCCTCCAGCAGGGGTTTGGGGTCCAGCTTCAGCTCGGGGAGCAGGTGGCCTAGGACCTCGACGATGTGGGCGGCGGCCCTGGCGTCGGGGAGCTTATCGACGGCGACCTCGCCCATCAAGCACAGGACATTCTGGTTCGTCATCGCGCCCAGGTAGAGTAAAACCCCCGAAAGGCCACCCACCATTCCGTTATCCAGCGTCTTGACCCCATGTTTGGTGACCAGGTCCAGCATCCGGGAATTGGAGGCCACGGCAAAGACCGAGTCATCCTCGGGGGCCTCCGCTACGTTGATGCCCTCTACGGTCACTATCTTGCTACAACCTTTCTTCTGGCACCAATCCAGGATGGCCCGGGCGGTGATGTGGACCGGGGGTCCCGAAATGGGCATCTCGGAGGTGATGACCCCGATCTGGGAGCAGAGACCACCGGGTTCGCAGACCCGCTTGCCGCTGTAGATACGCACCGGGGGTCTGGGGGCCTTGTTCCGGACCACGGCGATGGGCGGGTAGTTGTCGCTCATCAGGGCGGCTGTCAGCTCAAGATCCATCGAATTCACCAGAAAGGAACCGGCGATGGAGCCGACCATGCCCACCGAGGGGAAGCCCACCATCGTCAGGCTATCGGACATGTCTCGTTCAATATATTCGTGGATGGTCACCGGGTCGGTCATGAACACACCTTTGACCTCGATAGGGGCGCCATCGTATAAGCTCGATGGTTGTAATGAGGGTCGTGGTCATTCCAATGAGGCTCATGGTTATCCGACCATCGGGAAGTTGATGACGATGTACAATGATAGCGATGGGGACGATGTATAATGATAGCGATAGGGAAATGATGACGATGTACAATGATAGCGATGGTGCAGTCCACGATCAGGATTGTCGGATCGGACCCGTGGAATAGTTGAAATTTCCAATTTCCACTAGCGAACTGGAGGAATTCTCACTCCCGCTGGAAACAAACAGATGGGCCTGGGAGTTTAAGTAAGACAACCGGATTCAGGGGACAAGATAGCATGAGGTAATGGACCGCGATGACGACCGGAAAAGGGAGGGAGCCGATTGATATATCAGGGCTGTGGCACTCAACTGGATGACGGGGGCCGGGCCTGTCCGGTTTGTTCCAGCCAGTTCCAGCCTTCGGGGCAACAACCACATTCCCAGCCACACCAGCCATCTCTCAACAGTTCATCCTCCACTGTCATTTCATTAATTTAAAAGCCGCTTGCAATTCGAATACAACTCTCCCGAACGACCAGTACAAGGAGTGAAAAAGCCATGATGAACCAGAGCCAAGACACAAACCAGTCCACGAACGCCCAGGCGCCAGGGCAGCCGCTCCCGCCTCCTCAGACCCAACAGCAATGGCCCCAGCAACAGCAACAGCAACAACAATGGCCGGGCCAGACCCCGGGATACGACCAACAAGCCTATCCTCCCCAACCGCTGCCATCATACTACATCCCCCTGGTCATGAAGATCATCGGGGTGCTTTTGACCGGCTTTGGAATAATCATGCTGGCATTCATCACCAATGAGATAACCTTCAAGGTCGATGATATGGACGATTCCGCGGTCTTCGAAGTCGACCTCAAGGGCTACACCCTGAGCATGTTCATCATCGGCATCGGCTTTATCGTCGGCCGCCTGGGCGGGGCCCTCTCCGACCTGCCCCAGTTCTCGACCAACAGAGCATGATCCGGCTCTGCGATCGTTCACCGAACGATAACTGAACAATAACAATAACCGAATGATCACCGAACCGAACATCACCGACAAGGAAGAACGCTAGGCCATGGCATCATCGGGGCGGGTCGGGTAGTAACGTTTCCATCGACCGAAACGCTCGGATTGGACCAGCTTGTATCGCTCCAGCACACCCAGGTGATAGCCCACGAGCTGGTGTGAGGCCTTCATGGCGATGGCGATATCCTTCTGGGGGATGCCGTGGTTCTGCTCGATGATGTCAAAGATACGCATCTGGATGCGGGTCAACCTGGGCTCGTCGGGTACCTTGTACGCGATGGGATAGAAGCGACGGTACATGCCCTCCTGATGGGACTTGATGAGTCCCTCCCGTTCCAGGACCTCCATATGGTAGGCCCCGGTGCCGTTGTTCAATTCCAGGGAGGCCAGAATGGAGGTGAAATGGTCGCCCGGATTGGCCTTGATATAACCGAAGAGCTGACCCCGAACGAAATGGTCCAGCACCTTCTCCTTCTTGATCCTGGAAAATAGCGGCAGGAACAGGAAATGCCATAAGCTCCAGCGGCCGCCGTCACTCAGATAGACGGCGCCGAAAGGAGGCCACCACCACACCGGTGGTTAGAGCCGCGATGGCGGTCGGCGTGGATAGGTTGGGCATTACGCCGCCCGATTCGTCACTGATGACCAGTACCGAGGCATAGCCGATGGTCGAGACTCCCGGATCCTTGACGCTCACGACGGTGACCGACAGGGCCATGACATCACCGGTGGACGCGTTGCCAGGCACATGGACGATGAGCCGGCTCTGGCCATAGGCACCGGCCTCGATATCCAGAGCGGTGTCCTTCCAGGTGAATTCCCAGCCCTCCACCGAGGAGTTGACATACAGTACAAGGGCGGTGAGCCGATATGAATCAGCCACATTCCCGGTGTTGGTCACCGTGATGGTGAACATCGCCTCCCGGCCGGCCTTGACCTTGCGGACCATGGGTTCGATGGCCAGGGCCATGTCCCGTTTTTCATCCGTGGTTTCGGGCTTGGTCACCCCGATGGCATCTTCGCCCATATGGCCGTGTTCGCCTTTGATGGTAGCCTTCAATTTGTAGGCGCCGGGCTCCAGCTTGCTGGTGTTCCAGGTAACGGTCCAGTCCTTTTCACCTGGCTCCTGCTGGGTCCGCTCGAATATGGTCACACCGTCGCCGCCCCGGCCGTCGTCTTTGGGGTAATAGGTCAAACGGATCTCGAAGGGGCCATCGCCCCGGGCATCGGAGCGCATCAGCACGGCCGTCTCTTCACCGATTAGCCTGTCGCCATCCTCGGGGGCCCGAATCTTGATGGTGGGATGAAGGTCATTGATAAAGGGACCGGGCTTTTCATCGGTCTTCAGGATCAAATCGCCGACCTTGGCGATAAAGCGGTGCTCATATTCGCCGGCGCCGAGCCGCTCGCCAGAGAAGTTGAGAATGAATTCAACGCCTTCGGTCCAACGGCTGCCGGTGGCCTGGAGCTGTAGATAATCATCATCCGTGTAAAAGAATTTGACCCATAGGGGGGCCCGGCCTTCGGGATCCTGGTAGTGAACCCTGACCGTGAAGATGGTTTCGAGGTCCCCATGTTTGGGATCCAGGTCCGGTTCGTAAAGGCGGGGCTCCTCCGGCTCATCACCGGCCCCGTAGGAATAGATTTGGGAGGCGCTCAGCGCCAGGGTCTCGTTGCGGTCGGTAAGCCACTCGATCTCATAATCATACCAGCCACGGGGCAGGTCGTCCTTCATAAAGACTCCCTCGCGGTCAGTGTAACCCTGGGCGATGGGCTCGCCCTCCTGGGTGAGTCGGACCTTGGCCCGGTTGAGTTCGCCCTCGCCGTCGGCGATGACCTTGAACAGGTCCCAATGGCGGTTCTCGCCCTCGCCCACGCCGTATATGTCGCCCTGGGCGGTCTTGTTCAAATCCTCATAGACCCACAGGGCGCCTTCCTCGAGGATCACGTCTCGAAGTTCGGCCTCCCATTCATAGCGACCCGGCTCCAGCTCATGGGTCTTCCACCAGCCGTGGCTGTTGGTGGTGCCCGAGCGCAGGGGTTGACGGCCTCGCCCATCATCGGCATAGACCGCTATTTCGACACCCTGGATCGGTTCATCCCTGATATGGGCCAAAAAGTAGAGATCGTCGTAGGGTCCGGTGCAGTTCTGGCAGGAAATGACCGAGCCTGCAATGTTGATCGTCCGGTCCTTGATCGTGGGTGTCAGGACTCGTTCGGTCCTTTTGTCCTTCTGGATGGTGAACGGCTTACCATCGTCGGCCTCGTTGTCAAGCA
This sequence comes from uncultured archaeon, assembly GCA_964434315.1. Lineage (GTDB taxonomy): Archaea > Thermoplasmatota > Poseidoniia > MGIII > CAYLMJ01 > CAYLMJ01. Next base: position 4,814 of record CAYSUX010000014.1, on the reverse strand, counting down.
CAAGGTAGACAACATGCTCACCGGGTTCGAGATGAAGGTCCACCAGGTGTTTCTGGCCGTTTTCCACCTCGAACTCGTCTATCAGTTCATGGTCGATGTAGAGATGACCCCATTGTTTGTCGAACTCGTTATTCACCCAGAGCTCGAGAAGGCCACGGTCCTCTTCCTTTTCCGGATTCAACGTGATGTTCTCGGTCTCTCCTGATTCGAGGGTGAACTCCACCAGATGCTCGGCCTCGTTGTCAAGTTCGATATAGGCCTCATGGCTGCCCGGGTCAAGTTCGAACTCGCCCAGGTCGTTGTTGCCTTTGGATAGTTGATATCTATCGACCAGTTGGCTATCGATGTACAGGTCGCTCATCTGACCGTCGAACCTGTTATGGACGTGGATATGGACCGCGGTCTTCTGTTCGTCGTCTTCCAGTAGAAGCTCGACCTCGCCGGTCTTGCCGGTCTCGACCTCGGCCTCCCGTGTCACCGAGGCGTCGTTGGCCAGGATGAGCTTCACCTGGTATTCCCCGGGCTCCAGCTCGAGGGTGTCCAGCAGTCGCTCGCCATGGGGTACCTCGTAGTCGTCGTAGAACTCGTCGTCCAGGTAGAGATCGCCGACCTGCCCCTCGAACTCGTTGATCGAATAGACCTCCAACCGGCCGGTCTGCTCGGTGCCGGTCAGATCGACAGTCACGGTCCGGGTCTGATCCTCCTTGTAATGTTGTCCATGATATAGCCTCAGTTCGAAGGTGTAGGTGTCATTCGTCTCGGCGGTCCAGTTCATATACCAGTATTCCACCGTGTCGTTGGCTACCTCATGCTCCTTCACAGGGTCGTCGATGGCCTGGCCGTGGCCGTTCTTGACCAAGAGCTTCACATGGACCTCGGTACCTTGCCGGGCGTCGGTGTCCACATCGTATGAGAATGATATCGTATCCTGTTCCCGGTCATCGTTGGTATCCAGGAGTACGTGGTCGACCTCCTCGAACCATACCTCGATATCGTCCCCGCCTGCCGCCGGGGGCATACAGGCCAGGGCCAGGACCGCCACCAGAAATGTAGCGGTGATTATCGGGAGACGGGAGGATTTTATACTGGAGCTTTGGAGGCTGCGTGCAGGGCTGAGCATGGTCATCTCCACAATATCTCAGGCTCCTGACATATTAAAGGAGTTTTGTGGGCTTTTTTGCATGTGACCGCCACAGCGATCCGGCGATTGGATACTGAACCCGACCATAAGTTAATATACCCCTCTGCCTGGTGTTGTATCAAGGTCGACCCTTGACCATGACCCGCCTGGCTTGCCTCTCATTATAGTTGTTGGGAACCTGTCTTCGTGATTGATCCACTGCTGATTAGGCTTGATTGGCTGATATCTCATGGTTGAATAGACCACAAATATTCAACCCCAGAAGGCTGAATTAAATGACCAAGAACATCTACGTGGGCAACCTGCCCTTCAGCATAACCTCCGATGATCTGGAGAAAATGTTCGCCGAGCACGGAGCCGTGAGCTCCGCCAAGGTGATCAGCGACCGCGACACCGGTCGCTCACGAGGCTTCGGCTTCGTGGAGATGGACTCCGCCGATGAGGCGGAAAAAGCCATCGAGGCCATTGATGGCTTCGAGGCGGATGGCCGCACCCTGACCGTCAACGAGGCCCGTGAGCGGGCCCCCCGCCGTGAAGGTGGCGGCGGTGGCGGTGGCTACGGTGGCGGCGGCGGCCGCGGCGGTGGCGGTAGCCGGGGCGGATACGGCGGCGGCGGCGGCCGACGTGACCGTTACTAGGCCGGACATCCAAACATCAATGTCAGATCGGATCGGAGCGTCCGGGTCGGTTCAACAGACCGACCCCGGAGTTCCGGTCTAGGACTAGCATACGTCGCCTGAACTGCTTGAGTGCGATACTTGGAGTAACAAGGGCGGCACCATTTTTTTTTATTGCAGCAATTTGGACCACACCTCAGCTTCGGCCATGAGGCTTGTGCCGTTCATCTTGTTGGCCAGGCATGCAGGTCGTCGGCCTTGAAGGATTTATCACAATGTTGGTACTTGTAGTTACGTACTTGCCCATGGTAGCCAAACTCCAGGCCGCAGACCAGACAGCCGCTCTGATGGGATCTGACCGCCTCCAAGACCTTCGCCTCCCTTCCCTGATTCCCGATGAATGAGCAGTAAGCCTCATTTGCCCGCCTATGCGGCCTTGCCTGCCTGCCCCCGCCTGCCCGTCTGCCTGCCTGTCTTGCCCACCCGCCCACCGCCTCCGGCCTGCCCGCTACCTACCTGTCCGCCTGCTTGTCCGCCCGCCTCCAAAAACCTCTTGTGCCCGCCAGCCTTGCCTGCCATGTAGAACCAAAGCGAGTTGATTTGAATGTACACATACAGGGCCAAGCTGGCGAGGGTCATCGACGGCGACACTGTGGACATGCTGGTGGACTTCGGCTTCTATCTGGAGCAGCGCTGGCGCCTGCGCCTGAAAGACCTCAACGCCCCCGAGGTGCGCGGCCCCCAGCGCCCCGCCGGTCTGGTAGCCACCGACTTTGTGCGCCAACGCCTGGAAGCCGCCCAGCGCATCGTCGTCCAGACCACCAAGAAGGGCAAGTACGGCCGCTACATCGCCGATGTGTATTACGGCCCCGCCGAGATCGGCTGGCAAGAAATGGTGGAGAAAGGGGCATGGCTCAACGAGGAACTGATCCAGGCAGGGCATGCCGTGAGGGTGGAGGGCTGAGCCAGATGAAAGTTAAAGATTCATTTGAAAATAGTATAACTCAAGAGAAGTGAAAAAATGAAAATGAAATCAATAACTATTCACAACTTCAGATCAATAACAGAATCTAAATGTAATCTTAATGATTATACTGTGCTTGTAGGAGCTAACAATGCTGGAAAATCGAATTTCTTAGTGGCTTTAAGAATATTCTATGAAGATAGAGTTAAATATAACGATATGGTTGATTTTCCAAAATTGATGACAGAAGATAATGAAAGTTGGATTGAAATAGAATATTTATTAACTGACGAAGAAATCAATACTTTAAAGAAAGAGTATAGGAATCCAGACAATATTCTAAAAGTAAGAAAATATTTAAAATCGGATAAAGATGATAAAATAAAAGCCAATCAGAGCAATATTTATGGTTATGAAAATGGCGTTCTATCAACAAATTTATTCTATGGTGCAAAAAACATTTCGCAAGCTAATTTGGGCTCAGCTATTTTCATTCCCGAAGTGACAAAAACTGATGAAACATTAAAGCTAACTGGTCCATCGCCTTTAAGGAATATAATATCTTTTGTTATGAATAAGGTTGTTGCAACCAGTGAATCATTTGGATATTTAAATAATGCATTTGCAAAATTTAATACAGCATGTAAAGAAGAAGCATCCAAAGATGGTTTCTCGTTGAGCAAATTAAAGAATGAAATAAACGACAGTTTAAAAGAGTGGGAGGTTGAATTTAACCTCGAAATAAATCCAGCAAGACTCGAAGACATAATTAAAAATTTGATTTCACACAATGCAATAGATAAAAGTTTGAATAAAGAAATAGATTTTAAATATTTGGGCCAAGGGCTCCAAAGACATTTGATTTACACTCTATTAAAACTCTCTTCCCAATACTCTGAGAAGAAACCTCACGAAAAAAAAGAGTTTTCACCAGAGCTTACGTTGCTATTATTTGAAGAACCCGAGGCATTTCTCCATCCCGGCCAACAAGAGTTACTAAATAGTAGTTTAAAGGATTTATCCTCTGAGGAAGGACAGCAGATTATTGTATCCACTCACTCGCCAATTTATGTAAGTAAGAACATTGAGGACATCTCTGCCCTGATAAAATTAAAAAGAGATAACGGTATTACACAACTTTTTCAAGTATCAAAGGAAACACAAGAGAGATTAACTGAACAAAACAATGAATTAGCACAGTTTTTACGCCAAAAACTGGATGATGATGCAGTTAGTGATAACATAAAAACTAGAATTAGGGAAATTGTTAGTAAAGGAGATAATAATATGATGATGGAAGAAGAAGCTATTCGTTATCTTTTATGGCTAGATTCCGAACGTTGCTCCGCTTTTTTTGCAGATACAGTTCTTATTTGTGAAGGCGCCACAGAAAAGGTGTTTATTGACTATCTGATTAAAAATGGATGGTGTGATTTAATGGAAAAGAAGGTTTATGTTTTAGATGCGATGGGGAAGTACAATTTTCATAGATATATGAATCTATTTAAAGAATTAGGAATATATCATTCGGTATTAGCTGATAAAGATAATAACAGAGGCGTTCATGTAATAATAAACCAATTTATTGAAGATCAAAAGAACGATTTTACAAAAACTATAGATTTCTTTGATGATGATATAGAGACTTTTCTTGAAATTTCCAAACCACCACGTAACCGTAACGATAAAAAACCACTTAATGTAATGTGGCACTATTTCAAAGATAAAATCTCTGAAGATAAAATTCATGAGCTGAAAGATAAAGTGAATAAATTAATATAAAGATATAAGTCTCTTTGACCTCGATTTTTAGGTCCATTTAAATAATATTTACACCTAAAATCTCACTTGTTTGAGATTATACATTTGTTATTATTAACTCTCAACACCTCACGCCAGCCCCTCCACCACGCCATCGTCACTGAGCCTCATGCCGACAGCCGCAGGCGTCCTTCCCAACCCCGGCATCTGGTTGATCTGGCCGGCGATGACCACGACGAAACCGGCGCCGTTGGAGACATAGGCGTCGCGGACCATGAACTTGTAGCCGCTGGGCACGCCCTTGCGCTCGGGGTTGTCCGAGATGCTGGAC
>CAYSUX010000013.1:0-24353 GCA_964434315.1 uncultured archaeon | reverse complement strand
GTCCTTCACCGCCCCCGAGACCTTCACCGACCGGATGATACCCCTGGCCTAGGTAATGTCCCTGACAATGATATCGACCACAGGTAACCGTGATACATGACTCATCTCTCCCACCATCGTTCAACATATTAACAAAAAAATGGGGATACCACCCGCTCTTCGATTGCCTCAGGTGGCGAGGCTTTCAGAATCAAACTCCCATTGGGGGCGGGTGGTTCCCCGACATGTTCCAAACGATGCGATGAGACAGCGATCCGATGTTATTGTCTGCGATACCAAAATTCAATACTTGGTTTACAAGAGGTGATAGAATGAACCCAAATGACATTTATGAACCGACCATCACACATATTGGCTTGGACGATATGGAGATGTGTTTTGATACGTTTCAGACCAATTTCATGCTAAAAGAGGTTTTAAAGACCCGCCTAAAGGCCGCGTTGGGACCCAGACTCGATCCCCAGGGTCGCTCATCCGAGCAGATCGACGCCATCCTGCAGGAGTTCCTTGATGATCTGGCGATGGATATGCAGGATACCGAGATACACATCCAGATGAAGATGCGATAGAAAAATACAATAAACAACCCACATAATGAGAAATGAGGTAATACGAGAACCAATGGTTCAGGGCTACCAGGATCAACATTTCCATAAAAAACAGAACTTTCTGTGAGAGATCGACCTTACGGTTCGATCTGTTTTGTATTTCAATGATGTTCATTGACTGTAGGGTCATCGGTGTTCACGGGTCCATGACGGACCGGTACATGCCCTGGTCTGAGCATCGGCGTTTTGAGGATAGACCCCCCGGATTCTTGGTCATTTGACAACCTTGGCTGCCAAAGGCGGGCGATTGACAGCTAACGGCTGATAGCTAAATGCTGACGGTTGACAAGGCGGACATATGGCCATTGGCGGCTGGCGGGACCCCACTCTCATTTGGGGAAATGGGACAGGTGGTCCTTCTGTTCCCGTATATGAGAACCTTTGGGCAGGCATGCCAAAATGATAGTTTTTTGTTATTCTGGAAGATATCGAAAGCGATAACCTATTGTGATTTCAATGAATGGAATTCGTGTGATTATTATTATATATAATGGCTGAATCAAAGAATACAGGGTGGGATGCCCTTGCTTCGCCATTCCAATAGATGGTGGAGGACCGTACAATGAAATATCACGCGAGACCAGTTCTGACCAAAGACCAGGAGGCCGACATGGGAATCGGTATCATGTTCGGCTTCATCATGTCCCTCACGGTCGGGGTGGCTGCCTTCAACACAAGCGAGATATTCATACCTGATCCGGATCTTTGCCCTAGGAAAAAAACAAAAGGAGGACTGTTCAATGAGTAAACGGATCCTGATAATCGACGACGAGGAATCGGTACGGGACGCCTTCACCCTCGCTCTTCGAAACACAGACTACGAGATAGAGACTGCCGCAGATGGAGTGATAGGTCTGGAAAAGGCCAAGGCCACCCCCCAGGACCTGATATATCTGGACCTGAAGATGCCCAGGATGAATGGCGTGGAGACACTGGAACATCTGCGGGAATTCTTCGACGGCCCCATCTACATCGTTACCGCCTTCTACGAGGAGTATATGGAATCCCTGAACAGGGCCACCGAGGCGGGATTGGATTTCGAGCTCTGTCGAAAACCAATGGACGCTCAACACATACGGGACCTGAGCGGTTATATTCTGGAGGAGCCGGGATTAATGGACTCATAGGCGATATTATGGTTCCCTGGAGTGGATACGATGTGTGAAAAGTATGTATTCAAATTCTATATCGCCACCCGGACCCCCAGGGTCGAACAGCTTCTTGAGAAGATGAAAAAGTTCCTGGAAGAAAAGGTATCCCATTACTACGAGATTTCGATGATATGTCTGATGGACGACCCCTCTCAGGCAGAAGTTGATGATATCTTTGCCACACCAACCCTGGTCCGGGTACGACCAAAACCAAATTACCGACTCATCGGAGATATGTCGAACATAGGTAGATTGATAGTGGAGAGCGCCAGCCCATGAGCAAACCATCTCAGACCCCGCTACAGCAGCAAACCGAGGATCTGAGAAACACCGGGAACAACATCCGCAATCTGATAACCAAGAATGCCGATGGCATCGTGGTCGTCGACCTGGAAGGGCAGATCCTTTTTGTCAACCCGGCTGGAGAGCGATTGATGGGTCGCCCGGCCGGGAAGATAATCGGCACGACCTTTGGATTTCTGACAGAGGAAGGCAAGACCACAGAGATAGAGGTGATCAATCCCGGTTTCGGGATCAGCCACGCTGAAATGCGGGTCGTGGAGACCGAATGGGAAGGTCAGCCGGCCCATCTGGCCTCTCTTAGGGATATCTCGGAACGCAAGGAGACCGAGGAGGAGCTCAACCGATTGGCCTCCTTTCCGGAACAGGACCCCAATCCCCTTATCGAGCTCGACGCCGACGGGAACATCACCTTCCTCAATCCAGCGGCATTCAGTAGCTTTCCCGACCTGATAACCCAGGGTACCGAACATCCCATACTCAAAGGGCTGGCACCGGTTATCAAAAGGATCCAGACCGACGATGAGCAAGCCCCCCCAAAGGAGATAGATCTTCAGGACTCCATTTTCGAGTTCAGAGCCACCCATATCTGGGATGGTAATGTCATCCGGATATTCGGTCACGACATCACCGCCCTCAAGGATACCGAGAAGAATCTAAAGGTCATCAACCGGGAGCTGGAGACCTTCGTCTATACCGCTTCCCACGACCTGAAGACCCCGGCGGTGACCCTCACCGGATTCCTGGGCCTGCTAAGGGAGATCGAACGTGAGAACATATCCCAGGGCGGCATCCGTTACATCTCTCGAATGGAGGATATCACCCAGGAGATGATGAACCTGCTGGACGAGCTGGCCATCTATTCCCAGGCTGGAAAGAGTGATATCGAGAACGAGTTGGTGGACCTGAACTACCTGATAGTCGAGATAAAGGACAAATTCGCTTCTGCCATAAAGGAACGCAATATCGAGTTCATCTTACCCGATGACCTTCCAACCATCTATGCCGACAAGAAGGCTCTCTCGCTGGTATTTGCCAACATCATCAACAATGGTATGAAATTCATCAGTGATGAGCGGCTCCCCAAGGTCGAGTTGGCCTGGGAAGAAGCTGGTGACGATTACCATTTCCAGGTAATTGATACCGGCATCGGCATCGATTCCGCCTATTTTGACAAGATATTCGAACCCTTCGAGGCGCTCAAGGACCGACGCGCGGGACTGGTCCCCTCCTCGGGTCTGGGTCTCTCCATCGTCCTGCGTATCCTGAAACGCATGGGTGGCAAGATATGGGTCGAATCCGATGGACAGACCGGTTCCACATTTCATTTCAACATACCTCAGGAATCCAAACCCGAGGAGGCCGATAACAAGACGGTCTCAAACCATCTAGAAGGTGACATATCATGAATGAGATGCTCACGGATATACTAGAAGACGAGAATCCATCCATTGAACTTCTCCTCGTGGAAGACAACTCAGATCACATTCTGTTGACACTGCACGCTCTAAGGTCGGCAGTGACAAATAAGATAAATGTCGTCCATGATGGGGAGGAGGCGCTTGACTACCTCTATCAGAGAGGGAAATTCACCGACCAGGAGGATCACTCCCTACCGGGTCTGATCTTGCTGGATATCGGTTTACCAAGGCTTAACGGGGTCGAGGTACTTGAAACGATAAAGGCCGATGCCCGGTTGAACAATATACCTGTCTGCATGCTGACAGCCACGCCATTCGATGGTGAGCTGAAGCGTTGTTTTGATATGGGTGCGAATTCCTATGTCTCGAAACCACTCAAGGCCGTGGAATTCCTCGACAAGGTTGGAAAGATTGGTGAATTCAAGTTCTCGTCGGTCAATCTACCCACCACCTTGATGACGATAACACAGAAGAAAAAGGAGCTCACAGGTGGGATCGACTGGTGGTGAAGTGGAACGGCGTACCCATGTTCAACGAACGCGGGCAGGATGGTGAACGATTTGGTTGAGGTGAACCTCCACCACAGTTCAAAGGATAACGATACCAGTAGATCGAACATCAAGCTGGATTACAACGAAGGCCATCTCCTGGTCATCGGTAGTCTGGTGGCATATTTCATCGCCTTTGCCATCTCTTATCCCAACATCGGGGGCAGCTTTTCCATCATGTCCATCGTTCCGGTGGTCGTGGTGGGCTCATTCTTCGGGTTGCGGGCCGGGCTTATCGCCGGAGGGCTTTTCTTTGGGTTCAATACCCTGTTGATGAAAGGTATCTCTGCTTCCGCCGGTAGTTGGGGAACCGGGGCCATGGGCTCCATCGCCACCATCCTTCTGGGTACGCTGGTAGGGTACATGCATGACCTGAACGTGAAGATATCGGAGGAGTTGAACAAACAATCCGAGGCCGTGGAGCAGAGCCCGAACATCGTGATAATGGCCGATGTGGAGGGCATCATCGAGTATGTGAACCCTAGATACACCGCCCTCACCGGATACGACAAGGAGGTGTTGCTGGGTCAGAGCCTGCGGACGACCAAGAACGAGGGGCTCTCCGATGAAGAGTTCGACAGCATCTGGGATACCATCAACGCCGATGGGGAATGGCGAGGCCAGTTCCAGAACAAGAAGAAGAACGGCCAGCTATACTGGGAGTCCATCTCCATCTCTCCCATTACCAATTCCAAAGGCCGATTGGCCCATTTTCTGGTGGTGAAGGAGGATATCACTGAACGCATGGAGGCCGAGGAGGCTCTGTTAACCGCCAACGCCGAGCTGGACGCCTTCGTGCACACCGCGTCCCATGACCTGCGCTCGCCACTGGTCTCCATCGATGGCTTCTTTTCCCTGTTGAAGAATGTCGAGGGTGATAGACTCTCCGAGAAAGGCAGGCACTATCTCGACCAGATCGAGGCCAATACCCAACGCATGGACCGACTCATCAATGACCTGCTGCAGTTGTCCCGGGCCAATCGGGATATATCACCCCGGGAGATGGTGGACCTGAATGATGTTGTCGAGTTGATAAAGAGCGACTTCGCGCCTCAGATAGAGCAACGGAACATCCGACTGAGTTTGCCCGGCGATCTACCCACGGTGAATGGTGAAAGGTCGGCGCTGGCCCAGATATTCACCAATTTCATCAGCAATGCCATCAAGTACATGGGCAATGAGCCCAAACCACTGGTCGAGCTGACATGGACCGCCATGGGGGATAATTTCCAGTTCATGGTGACCGACAATGGTATCGGCATCGATCCGGCCCATCATGACAAGGTCTTCGAGCCCTTCAATTCCCTCCACGACGAAAGGGCCGGCAAGGTCGATTCCACAGGAGTGGGATTGAACATCGTCAAACGTATCATCGAACGTCACGAAGGGCAGGTCTGGATCGAATCCGATGGTCAAAACGGTTCGGTCTTCAATTTCACCCTGCCCATCCCGTTGGAGGAGGTCCTAAAACCGGAACCACCACAGATCCAAGAAGGAGATATCAATATGCAAAAAAGCTCATTTTCATTAAAACCATATCTATCCGCTGACAGTCCGATGCCAGATAGTAAAATCTGGGGGGAAACTCAATGACCAGTTCGACCATAGAATCCATCGCTCAAAGAACCAAGCTAGCCCGCAACCTGGATCCAAGGAACAAATGCCACAAGGAGATCTACAGAAACCTGATAGGATGTGAAAGTGATATATCATGGGTCGAATCGGATGGGACCAAAGATTCATTTTATAATCTGCTGCCCTTATTGGCCATAACAGCCACCGGAGTCGATTAGCATGGACGAAATGGAGAACCCATTGGAGAACATCCTCCTCGTCGAGGACAATGTGGACTATGCCGAGCTTATCGAACATGCCGTCATGCGCTATCAGCCTGATTCCTTGTTGATGGTGGTCTATGACGGGCAGGAGGCCCTGGACTACCTCTACAACGAAGGCGAGTACAACGACCCGGATTTCGCCCCGCGACCAAGCCTGGTCCTGCTCGATCTCAAGCTACCCAAGATCCATGGCATAGAGGTCCTGAAGACGATCAAGGGTGATAGAAATCTGCGTGAGATACCGGTGTGCGTTCTGACCACCTCCACGGCGGATACCGATGTCGAGGCCTGCTATGCGGCGGGAGCCAACGCCTTTATCACCAAGCCATCCAGTTTCACCGATCTGCAGAACACCATCATGGACCTGGTCCGGTTCGCCTCCAATGTCGGCAGCTCCATCTTCTCGGGCGGTTCCACATAGACCGGCCGATCTGAGCACATCCCGGCAGATATCCTATTCGACCCAATCCGGTAGATCCCATTCGTTCCAGTCCGGTTTGCTTCGGGTCCGATTCATATTCTTATAACTTGAAATGAACCTCCGGCCAATGGGTTCACACGGTGGCTCACACTCGCGGTCCATACTATTCTGAAGTTCGGTTCGGGAAGCGCCTCGAATTCCAGTTCGAAGTGAGGTCCTGTTCCAATATTGACGCCTGTTAATAGGAAACCGAGAACATCAGAAAAAATCTTCCACGAAAGATATCAATATTGGTTTTCAATACTGATTTCATTTTTAGATTTTGAGGGCATTACTATTATATGAAACGGACCTGATTTAGATAACGGGTGGGATGCCCTCAAGCTCCTTCTTTATCATAAGAAGGAGGTAGTAGTTATGAACAGACACGCAAGACCAGTTTTCTCGAAACCGAGACCGTCACCGAATGGCGCGATTCATTTTCCGATTCATTACCTGGGTCTGGTAATGGCCCACCCCTTTTCAGGATGATCTTTGGGAGGCTACAGAATGGACCCGGTATCGATGACCAATACATCTTTTCGAACCTGTCACGATAAGCAGACAAAGGAGTACATATGACCCAGACCAAGGAAGATACCCTACCCCAGGTCCTGATCGTGGAGAATTCCCGCACATTGAACCGCATGGTGCAGAAGACCCTGGAAGATGCCGGTTTGGAAACTCACAGTGTGACCACCGGCACCGAGGCCGTGACCTGGGCGGTCGACAAACCGAACACGCTCATGCTGCTGGATTACATGTTGCCCGACCTGAACGGTAACGATGTTATCGACGTTCTCGACGAATGCAGTTGCAAGATGTCCTTCATCCTGCTTGCCGACCAGGACGATGAGCAGAAAGCCATCGATCTGAAGAAGAAGGGAGGTCACAATTATCTCATCAAGGACCGGAATTTCCTGGACCTGCTACCCTCGATGGTAACCGATACCCTGGCCGATATGAAGGCCCAACAGGAGCGCCTCGATAAGCCCCCGGAATGGACCCTGAAGGACCAGATGGACGAGGCCAAGCTGGACGAGATGGGCACCCTTTTGAGAGACACACCACTGGAGTTGAACGTGGGTCAAAAGGAAATGGAAAAGGAACGACCAAAGCTCGCGAGTTCCAGGGAGATCCAGGACAGCCCGGGTAACCGGAACAGCCGGAACAGCCTGGGCGGGCATAACAGTCCGGACGGTTCCGGGGTCATGGAGGAGATGCTGATAGAGAAACAGGTCCAGTTGGAAGCGGCCCAGATAAAACTGTTGGAAAACGAGTTCAATTTCGAAAGACTGGATTGCCTCCAGGCCGAGCTGAAGGAAGCCCGGAGGAGATTGGAGATAACCGAAAGGGTTCTGGACAAGAGTGCCGAACGTTGTGAGAGATTGGACGAGCTCGAGCTGCAATTCTTCCAGCAGGAAAACAAGCTGGGAACCATGAGGACCCAGCTTATGGAAGCGGATTCCAGGGAAAGAGAACGCCGGGAAGACAATGCCATCATCAGGAGTTTGAAATACGAGCTGGTTGACAAGGAAAGAACGATAGAGACCATCGAAGACCAGTTGATAGATAGTTACGAGGTTCGTGGCAGATTGGAGGATGTGGAAACCGACCTGGCGGATACCCAGGTAAAGTTAAGGTCCGCCGAATCCCTGCTAAAGGAAAAGCAGGCTGATATCGATAGGTTGAAAGATGTCGAATCCGATCTCGAGGATACCCGAAATGAGCTCGAATTCGCCGAACTCACATTACAGAAAAAGCAATCCGATATCGATAGATCGTGGGAAGTCGAGGCAGAGCTCATCGATACAAGGACAAAACTAAAAGCAGCCGGATTATCGCTCAAGAACGAGCGGTCCGATATCGATAGATTGCGGGAAGTCGGATCAGAGCTTACAGAGACCCGAAACAAGCTCGATTCCGCCGAATCATCACTGAAGGAAAAGCAATCCGATATCGATAGATTGCAGGAAGTCGAAGGTCGGCTTGTGGACACCCGAAATCGGCTCGAGGTCACCGAAGGCCAGTTCCTCGAGAGCCAGGCTGAACTGGCCAGGCTGACCGGTATCGAAGGCGATCTCGTGGAGGGTCAGCACCGACTGAGAGCCACCGAGGCCCTGCTGGAGGAAAGCCGTGGCGAGATAGAGTGCCTTGAGAAGAAAGTTATTCGATCCGCCGAATACAGAACCCGTCTGGAATCGGTGGAAGGACAGTTGCAAGAACGCGACACAGAGCTCGGGCGGTTTGATGATGTGGAGCGCCAGTTGGCTGATAGCAAGATACGATTGATGAACGCCGATGAACGATTGAAAAAGAACGAGGTCGATCTCAGGGAGCTAAAAAGCACCAAACTTCAGTTGGCCGAAAACCGGATGAGACTTGACACGACCATGATGATGTTCCGGGAAAAGGAAGAGAAGCTCAAGAGCCTGGATGGTATCCAGTTGCAACTTACCGAAAAAGAGGTACAACTGGAACTCCATCAAAAGCGGCTTGAAGAAAGCCGAACCAGGATAGAACAACTGGAAGCCACCGAATTGAAATTGGCCCGGAGCCGAACCGAGCAAAAGGCCATCGCCCGAAAGCTCAAGACCGCCCATGAACAGATCAAGCGTCTGGAAGCGATGGAGCCAAGCCTTATTCGGGCCCGGAAAAAGGTGGATGAACTGGAGACAACGGTCCATGACCGGGAAAGGGAACTCGCCGAGGCACAAAAGCATGCCCGGATAGGAAGCTGGGAATGGAAGGCCAAGGATAATTCCCTCTACCTTTCCAAACAATTGCAGGCCATGTTCGAACTGACCGACGAGCACGAATACTCCAGCATCGAAAAGCTTCTGGAAGCCCATGTCCACCCCGAGGACCGGGAGTGTCTTGCCAGAGCGACCCGGCCCAGCGCCTCAGATGGTGAGTCGTTCATATTCAGGATAGTTCGACCCGGAGGCGAGACCCGCTGGTTGGCAGCCACCCCGCCCTGTATCGTGACCACCGGCGACCACGGCCTGCCCCAGACGGTCAACGGCACCCTGCAGGACATCAGCGAGCGCAAACTGGCCGAGGAGGCCCTGAAGACCGCCGAGGACGGGTTGGACGCCATCATGCGCACAGCCTCGCAACATCTGATGTCACCCCTGTCAACGCTGAGGGTGGTACTCTCCCTGGCCAAGGAGATCGAGACCGACCAGTTACTGTCCCGGATACCGACCATGTCCGACCAGCCTGGAGCCAGTTCCAAGGAGGGGCTGCTCAAGGATCTGGTACAGCACTCCCCGTCCGACTGGAAGCTGGCTGAGAACCAGCAGCTCGAGTTGGGTCAACTGCTGGACATGATGAGTAACGACCTGGCCGCCAAGGTTCACGAATGTCAAGGCCCGGGCGATATGGCGATGCCCTTCAAAGAGCCCCAGTCAAACGAGCCCCATAGCATCTCGGACCTCTTCACCTTCTTTATCACCAACACCCTGCTCTCCCTGAATCACGAGAATTCGCCCAAGGTGGAAGTGGGCTGGAGCGAGAAGGAAGGCCATTACCAGTATCGCGTCAACGATGACGGCATCGTCATCGGCATCGATCCCTCCTATCTGAGCAACATATTCGAGTGTATCAACGGGTCAGATGAACCAAAGACGAGTATTATCGGCTCGAACAGGGTCCCTTCCGAGCTCCCGGACCGGAACCGGGAACAGGACTGGGCGACCGGGGATACCATCGAAGCGGACCCGAGCGAAAGTGACCCGGGAGAAACCAGGAATGGTGAGTTTCCATGAAAGACTTTCCGAATGACGACGAACTCAAGATCCTCGTTGTCGAGGATTCCAAGATACTGAACCAGATGGCGATGAAGAATCTCGAGGAAGCCGGATTCGAACCCCACAGCGTGATGTCCGGGGCCGAGGCCCTGGCCTGGGTGATAGAGAACCCCAACACACTGCTGCTGCTGGATTACCAGTTGCCCGACATCAATGGCAACGAGGTCATCGAGGCCCTCCACAGGCGCGAGTACAAGGTACCGTTCATCATCATGACCGGACACGGTGACGAGAAACTGGCCGTGAACATGATGAAGATGGGTGCCCGCGATTACCTGGTCAAGGATTCTGGATTCCTGGAGATATTACCCTCGGTGGTCAAGAAGGTGCTCGGCTCGATAGAGAACGAACTGCGCCTGGAAAGGGCCGAGGAGCAGTTGCGCGAGAGCGAGCTAAGGCTCAACATAGCCCAGAAACTGGCCCATGTGGGAAGCTGGGAATGGGACCTGGCCGACAAGTCCCTGATAATGTCCGATGAGATGCTAAGGATATTCGATACGAAACCCGACCATGCCTTCACCTCCATCGAGGCTGCGTTGGATTCCACCATCCATCCCGACGACAGGGGCATCATCCAGAAGTTCAAGGGAGATGGCAAGCCCAAAACACCGGGAGAGGGCCTGAGCTTTCGCGTCAGTAGGCCCGACGGCAACACCAGATGGATCTCCGCCACCTATCCCGAGATCAGAAAGTACGATAGCAACAGCAAGCCCAAGATAATGATAGGCACAGTCCAGGATGTCACCGAGCGCAAGAAGGCCGAGAAGGCCCTCGAGGCCGCCAACGAGGAGCTCGACTCCTTTGTGCGCACCGCCTCCCACGACCTGCGTTCACCGCTGGCGACCATGCGGGCGGTACTCTCGCTGGCCATGGAGATGGAGGCCGAGAACGTCTCACCCAAGGGATTGCACTTCTTCAAACGGGTCGAGGCCAACGCCGAGCGGATGGAGCGGCTGCTCAACGACCTGCTCATGCTCTCCAGGGCCGGCCGGGAGATGACCGACCGGGAGGACATCGACCTCAGGGATCTTCTGGAGACCATCAAGATAGATATGTCCGCCCTGATAGACGAGCGCAACGCCCAGGTGATAATTCCCCCCGACCTGCCCACTGTCTTCGGTGAGAAGAGCGCCATATCCCAGGTCTTCACCAACTACATGAACAACGGCCTGAAGTACATGGGCGACGAGCCCGAGCCGAAGGTAGAGGTCGGCTGGAGCTTGGATAACGGCTACTACCATTTCAGGGTGGCCGACTTGGGCAGCGGCATCGACGAGGAACACCTGCCCAAGGTCTTCGACGCCTTCCACACCTGCGACGACGACAGGGCCGGCAAGGTCGACTCCACCGGCGTGGGCCTGAACATCGTCAAGAAGGTGGCAGAGCGCCACGGAGGCCGTGTGTGGGTCGAGTCCGACGGCAAGAATGGCTCGACCTTCCATTTTGTGATGCCCACGGGGGATGACTGAGATGGTCCTCTTTCACATCGGTAACTGCTTTCGAATTATTTGGTTAAAAGACCAAACCCAAGCCTTTTCTCTGGGTCGGGAGGCCCGTAAGGGTAATGATAATAGCCCTGAGACCCCCGCCAGAAATAACCGAGGCCTTCCGTCGGAATCGGGTTTTGAAAGTCTTTTGCCAGTAAATGGAATCAATCCCGATTCCGACAAAACAACCCAGAAGGAGCAAGAACCATGAATCTAGAGCTGAACATCGGAGCAAAGCTGATCGCCATCTGCCTGGCCCTGGCCATGGCCCCCCTGGCGACCATATCTATCTTCTCGTACGACCAGGCCAGCAACGGCATGGACGACCTGGCCGGCTCGGGCGAGCAAGCCCTGGCCGATGAGGCCTTTAGTAAGCTGGACACCAGCCTGGCCGCCAAGAAGATACAGATCGAGGAGTATTTCAACCAACGCGAAATCGATACCTTGACCCTTGCCGAGACCCACGCCGTGGAACGATACTTCACGGCCCGGGCCGGTGATGACGCCGTGGGTAACGCCATGGGCCAGGATGAGCTGGAGAACGGTGTCGATGGTTGGCGCCAGACCGTGCAGAACTACATCAATGAGCGGGGTGCTGATATGGACACTATGAGCAATGTCGATGTGATCCAGAATTACTTTGCCGCTGACAACGGCGACCTGGCAAGCGCCATCGAATCAAGCCAGGAACAGTTGGGTTACATGTCCAAACAGCTCTGGAAGAACCTGGAGATAATGAACGCCCAGGGTCTTACCGCCGATCAGGTCGAGGCCATCATCGCCGGGACCGTTGGTGCCGGGTTGGATGACGACCATGGCAACATGACCGAGATATTCAGACCCGGTTATATCGGGAAGACCGGTTACTTCTATTTCACCGACCTGGACAGCAACATCATCATTCATCATTCCCTGGCCGAGGGCAACAATCTCATCGACGACTCGGGCCTGACGGTCTTCACCTCGATCAAGGCTGATATCAACTCCAACGTCGATATTCGCTCCGGCGAGGATTACGGAGTCGCCGAGTACCTGTGGGAGGACACCACCCAGGACGGCAGCCCCCTGGAGAAGAAGTTCATCTCCTACACTTACTTCGAGCCCTATGACTGGATCATCTGCCCGAGCGTCTACTACTACGAGCTGATGGACGCTGCCAAGGAATCGATCAACAGCCAGATCGTGAATACCTTCGTCCAGTTCCAGGTCTCCAAGATGATCGATGTACATGGAGAGATCATCGACATCTATGATCAGGTGATATTAACCGACGCCACCGGTCAGGAGATCACTCGGACCGAGGTCGGGGAGGATATAACCGACACCAACAATGACTGGTCCACCGAGAAATGGTACGTATCGGCAGCCGCGTTGGATGAAGGCGAGTTTGTATTCAACGACATCGGAGCGGAGTTGATGACCAGCGGAGAGATCGAGGATGTCCTCCACATCTCATCTCCAGTATACTTCAATGGGGAACTGGCAGGAGTCATCGATCTGAAGTCCCACTATTTCATCGTATCAATGCTTATCGATCCGGTAGTCTATGGAGATACCGGCTATCTCTATATCATCAACGAGGACGGCGTGCTGGTGAGCCATCCCAAGTACAGTATAGCCGACGATGAGGATATAAGTGAATCGAGATATGGCGCACTGGCCGACATCGTCAAGGATAGCATGCTTGAAGGCGATACCGGTTTTGACCGGTACATCTACGAGGGAGTGGACAAGTATGTGGCTTACGCGCCAATCATGGTAGGCGATGATACCTTCTCTATCGCCGCCACCATGCCGGTCAGCGAGCTGAACGCCCTGGCCGATACCGAGGCATACAACGGGATCATCACTGCCTTTGGCTCTTACCAGCTCGGCAAGACCTTCGAGCATGACGGCACAACCATGCCCATGTTTCACGAGATACTGCTTACCGACGAGGAAGGCAACGAACTGGCGCTCGTTGACGGTGGCGAGGATGTCACTGACAAAACCGAATCCCACGCGGACGAAACGTGGTTCGATGAAGTGGTCGCCCTTCAGGAGGGTGAGATAACCGTCAGCGACTTGTACGAGGAGACCATCCAAGGCCAAAAGACATTCATGATGTTCATCCGGACACCCATCTACTACGATGGCGCTCCGGTGGGAACCCTGAACATCGACCTGCGTACCGAGCCCATCAACGCCGTCATGACCGATGATACCGGGATGGGCGAGAGCGGCGAGACCTATCTCGTCGGACCGGACAAAATGATGCGTTCGACCTCCCGCTTTTCCACCACTTCGACCATAATGAATTCGGGATACCTCATCGATACACCTTCAACCAGTGCCGCCCTTGCCGGAGAGTCGGACCACGCCATCATCAAGGACTACCGGAATGTCGACGTACTTTCATGTTACGCCCCTCTTCCACTCTTCCAGGGGGATCTCCAGTGGGTCATCATTGCGGAGCAGGATGAGTCGGAGTCATTTGCCGCTTCACAGGAGATGGCCGGCGCCGGCAAGGATTCCACTTCCTCGCTGCTCAGTACCATGGTCATCATGGGTATCATTGCCGCGGTCGTGGCCGCGGGCATCGCTCTGGTCTTTAGCCGCAAGATGGCGGCGCCCATCCAGCGACTGGAGAACGACGCCAACATCATTGCCGGAGGCGACTTCGATCACGAGTTGACCCATGTGGAATCCACCGATGAGATCGGCCAACTGGCTTCGGCCTTTGGCAAGATGATAGACAATACCAAGCAGACCATGGCCGACGCCAACCAGAAGGTTGACAACCTGAATAACATGCCCACCCCCGTCATGACCGTCGACAAGGATTTCAACATCACCTACATCAACCCGGCCGGCGCCGGTGTGGGTGGTAAGAAGCCCGAGGAGGTCATGGGCATGAAATGTTTCGACCTCTTCAAGACCCATCACTGCAACACCTCCGAATGTCGCGTTGGCCAGGCCATGAACAAGAACGGCACATTCACCGGTGAGACCATGGCCAATCCAGATCCCGACACCGCGATCCCCATCCAGTACACCGGCGCGCCCATCAAGAACGAGACGGGCGATGTCATCGGCGCTCTCGAGTTCGTGGTGGACATCACCGAGGCCAAGGATCTCATGCAAAAGCAGAAAGATAACCAGGAGTACATGGAAACCATGGTGACCGAACTTGTGGGGGTCATCGACAAGGCCGCCAACGGCGATCTCACCGTCAGCGCGGTCAAGCTCAAGGATGACGACATCGGCAGGCTGGCCGACGGGCTCAACACCATGATCGGCAACCTGACCGAACTGGTCCTGGAGATCCAGTCGACCTCGGAGAACGTTGCCAGCACCTCCCAGGAGTTGGCCAGCTCCGCCGAGGAGATGAATGCCTCCACCGAGGAGGTCTCATCGGCCCTGCAGCAGATATCCCAGGGCACCGCCAACCAGGCCCAGCAGGTCGAGAGCACCGCCGAGGTAATGCGCACCATGGCCGAGACCGTGGACCAGGTCACCAGCCAGGCCGCCGAGGCCGCCGATGTGGCCAAGAACTCCAGCGATTCGGCCACCAGCGGTCGTGAGGCGGTGGACAACGCCATCGCCAAGATGCGCTCCATCCAGACCGTGGTCAACGAATCGGCCAAGTCCATCGATAACCTGGGCAAACGCTCCGAGGAGATAGGCCAGATAGTCGAGGTCATCACCGGTATCACCGAGCAGACCAACCTGCTGGCCCTCAACGCCGCCATCGAGGCCGCCCGGGCCGGAGAGCAGGGTCGCGGTTTTGCCGTGGTCGCCGAGGAGGTCAAGAACCTGGCCGAGGACTCTCGCCAGGCCGCGGGTCGCATCGCCACGATGATAAAGGACATCCAGGACGAGACCGGCAACGCCGTCTCCGTCATGGAGACGGGGACCAAGGAAGTGGCCGAGGGCCTCAAGGCCGTCGAGCTCACCGGCGAACTCTTCTCCGAGATCGCCCAGATGGCACAGAACACCTCTGCCGGGGTTCAGTCCATCTCCGCCGCCACCCAGCAGCAGAAGGCCGGTACCGAGCAGGTGGCCACATCGGTCGATGGCATCGCCACGGTTGCCGAGGAGTCAGCCTCGGCGGCCGAGGAATCCTCGGCCTCCACCGAGGAACTCACCTCCAGTATGCAGGAGATGACCGCCAGGGCCTCGGAGCTTTCCGAGATGGCCGTGAACCTGCAGCACAACGCCGAGAAGTTCAGGGTCGAAGGTGGCAAAAAGAAGAGAGCACACAGAACTTCCAAGCCTGTCCCGGTCCCGGTTCCGGCGCCATCCGCGGCTTCCAGGGGTTTCACCGCCCCGATGCCTGACAAGGTGGTGGCGGCTCTCGGCAAACGTGGCATCGATGTGAAGACCGAGGCCAACGACGTTACCGGGAACCGGTCGTAGGTTGGGTGAGCTCCATGGGGCCAAAAGACCAAGATAACGAATCGGCTGATGTCTTCCAGATGGTGACCTTCAAGCTGGGCAAAGAGACCTTCGGGGTTCCGGTGGATCAGGTCCGCGAGATAGTGAAGCTGGATTCCATCACCAATATCCCCAGGACCGCCGACTTCATCCAGGGGGTCATCAACCTGCGAGGCCAGATAACCCTGGCCATCGACCTGGCCAAGCGCTACGACATCAAGACCGAAGGCACGACGGCCCAGTCGCGTATCATCATCGCCGAGATAGGTGACAACCCCCTGGGGCTCATCGTCGATTCGGTCAAGGATGTGATGATGACGCCGCGCAAGACCATCTCTCCCCCGCCGGCGGCCCTGACCAGCCAGATGAGCGCCCGCTTCCTTGACGGCATATGCCAGCTTCAGGAGGGGCTGGTCATGCTGGTGGACCTGACCCAGGTCATCACCGAGCAGGAGCTGGAGAACGCCCAGGAGGCCGCCGCCATCGAGGCCGCGCAGCAGTCCGGTGGTGGCGGCGGCGCGCCGGTTCCCGATATTTCAGATCCTATCCCAGTGGGAACGTGAGAATATGCCTGAATTCAACAAGATACTGATAGTCGATGATTCTCTGGTCATGCGCATGAAGATCAAGGACGTCCTGGTCAAGGATGGTTTCGAGGTCATCGGCATGGCCAAGAATGGTCGAGAGGGCTTTGAGCTCTACAAGAAACTGCAACCTGACCTGGTCACCATGGATATCATCATGCCCGAGATGATCGGGGTCGAGTCCCTGAAACTGATAAGGGGCCACGACCCCAAGGCGAAGGTGGTGATGGTGACCAGTCTGCACCAGGCCAAGTTGCTCAAGGAGTCCCTGGACGCGGGTGCCCGCGATTACATCGTGAAGCCCTTCTCAGAGGATGAACTGCTGAACTCGATACGCAAGATATCCACAGAGGAAGCGTCATGAGCAAAACGGTCCGGGCCCTGGTGGTGGACGACTCCGCCCTGATGCGCAAGCTCATCATCGACATTCTCGAGCGAGATCCCGATATCCAGGTCATAGGCTCGGCTTCCAACGGCGCCGAGGCGCTGGTCAAGATAGCCGATATGGAACCTGATGTCGTCACGATGGACATCGAGATGCCGGTGATGGACGGCCTGACGGCCCTGCAGCACATGATGAACGATTATCCCCGTCCCGTGGTGATGATCAGCGCGCTGGGCAAACGACAGGCGGACATCACCACCAAGGCGCTGGACCTGGGAGCGGTGGATTTCATCGCCAAACCCTCGGGAACCCTCTCCCTGGACATCGACAAGCTGGGTGACGAGATAATCCGCAAGGTCAAGATGGCCTCCGGGGTCAAGATCCGAAAACGGGATTCGCCCAGCGATATCAAGCCCGTGCCGGTCCCGAGCTTCAGGCCGACCAAGCGCAAGGCCATCGTCATCATCGGTTCCTCAACCGGAGGGCCACGGGCGGTCCAGGAGGTCCTCTCCTGGATGCCCCGTACCATTCCGGCACCCATCCTGATGGTCCAGCACATGCCCGAAGGCTTCACCAGTTCCTTTGCCCAACGGCTCAACTGGTGTACCTCGCTGGATGTGAGCGAGGCCCGGGACGGGGACCCGGTCCGGACCGGCAAGGCCCTTCTGGCTCCCGGGAACTACCATACCCTTATCGAGAACAAGCGCATATTCCTGGACGACGGCCCCAAGGTCCATTACGTGCGCCCCTCGGTGGATGTGCTCATGAAGAGCGCGGCCAAAAAATACAAGAGCGGATGTCTGGGAGTGCTACTCACCGGCATGGGCAGCGACGGGGCCGAGGGAATGCGGGCTATCAAGGAAGCGGGCGGTTACACCATCGCCCAGAACAAGGAGACATGCGTGGTCTATGGCATGCCGAAGGCGGCCGCCGATCTCAACGTGGTTGACGAGATGTTGCCATTGGAGGATATCGGCAAGAAGATACTATCGGTTATGGGGACGTTGTAATGTCTAAAGATAATCCCTATGTGGAAATATTCATCGAAGAGGCGCGAGAGAACCTTCAGGACCTCAACAAGCAGTTGCTGATAATAGAGGAGAATGGCTATGACGAGAAGGCCATGAAAGAGGCCTTCCGGCTGACCCACACCCTCAAGGGTACGGCCAATGTCGTGGGCGTTCTGCCCGTGGGCGAGCTGTCACACGTCATGGAGGACCTCTTCGATATCATCCAGGCCCACAAGCAGTCGTTGAGCCAGGAGGTCATCGATCAGCTCTTCGATAACACGCGATTTCTGGAGAACATGGTGGAGGAGCTTGCCGATTCAGGCCAGGTACAGACCGACGCCAGTGGTGCTATCACCCATATGCGCTCCCTGCTCGAGGCTCCCGAGACGATGTTCTCGAACAGCCATGACGAACCGGAAGAAGTGGCGGTCCCGGCGCCCCCGGCACTCCCGATCCCGGAACCAACGGCTGAACCGCCGGTTGGATCAGTGGCCGGACCAGGGTCCGAACCCACGGCCGCCGAGCTTCTCGACAGGCTGGAGACCGACCGAGATGGCCTGTCAGCTCCGGTCGAAGGGGCGGACGGGATGACCGGGGTCAAAACAGCAGAAGCGGCAGGCTCCGCCGGTTTTGCGGAACCGACAGGTCCGGCCGGGATCATTGCCGTGGATGGAATGGACGCGTCGGTCAGGGACGATGATGAAGGTGCGCCTGAAGATGCCGATGAAGAGCTCGAAGATAATGAAGTATCGCCTGTCAGCACCGAATTGAACTTGAACAATGGCCAGAAGGAACAGATCCTCAAATTCCAGAAGCTAGGTACCCAGGTCCACGAGTTCGTCGTGGTCTTCCAGAATGAGCTGCGGCTCAAGGTGGGGCGGGCCTACCAGGTCTTCCTGGCGCTCTCCAACATCGGCCAGGTCATAGCCTCGGCTCCCGAGCTGGATGACATCACCGACGAGGCCAACGAGATGCGGGTCCTCTTCGCCACTTCCGAACTGACCGACGAGAACATCTCCGATATACGCAAGATAACCGGCATCGAGAGGGTCAAGTTCTCGACCTTCAGGCTTGCCGATGAAGAGAAACTCAAGAGCCTGGCCGCGACCAACGAGAACATCGAGGGCGGGAGTCTCGCCAAATCGGATACCGTGCGGGTCAAGAGCGAGTTCCTCGACCGCCTGCTCGACCAGGTCGGCGAGATGATGGTCAACAACATCCGCATGGACCAGATCAGCGGCGATCTTCATAATCGCAACCTCATCCAGGTCCTGAAGAACAACGGGCGCCTGACCAGTGAACTGCAGGATGTGGTCCTGCGTATGCGGATGGTGCCTGTGGATTACATCTTCAACCGGTTCCCGCGCATGGTACGGGACCTGGCCCGCGAATCCGAGAAGGTCGTCAACTTCAAGGTCCTTTCCGGCGATATCGAGATCGACCGGACCCTTCTGGATGACGTTGGCGACGCCCTGGTGCACATCCTGCGTAACGCCGTGGACCATGGCATCGAGTCCAGTGACTGTCGCAAGGAGCTGGGGAAACCCCGCCGGGGCTCCCTCATCCTCTCGGCCTCCACCGAACAGAACTCGGTGGTCATCACGGTCGAGGACGACGGCAAGGGCATGGACCCGGAAAGGATCAAGGCCAAGGCCATCAAGAACGGTCTGATAACCCAGGATGAGGCCAACTCGATGGAGCACCGACAGATAATCCAGTTGATCTTCCAGGCGGGCCTCAGCACGGCCGAGAACGTGACCAATGTCTCGGGTCGGGGTGTCGGCATGGATATCGTCAGGTCCAAGGTCGAGAGCCTTGGCGGCGATATCAGCGTCGACACGAACCTGGGTGAGGGAACCCGTATCACGATCAGGCTGCCCCCGTCGATGGCCATCATCAGGGCCATGCTGGTGGAGGCCAACAATGAGAAATACGCCATCCCACTGGAGAATGTCAGTGAGACGGCCAAGATACCCAGAAGTGAGATACACGATATCGCCGAGAACCGGGTCTTTCGCCTGCGCAAGGAGATACTGCCGGTGGTCGACCTGCATACCGAGTTCGGCGGTCATATCATCCACGACGACCAGCCGGCGATAATTGTCGAGAAGAACGAGACCAGAGCCTGCCTCATGGTCACCAAACTGATCGGCCAGCAGGAGATCGTGGTCAAGAATCTCGATAGAGGCTTACGGCAGACCGGGTGTTTTTCCGGCGCCACGATCATGGGCGACGGTCGGGTTGCCATGATACTAGATGTAGGAGCGTTCGTATGACCGAGTGTGAAACAAAAACAAGCCTGGATGAACTACAGATGGATGCGCTAAGAGAGATAGGCAGTATGGGTACGGCCCATGCCGCCTCGGCTCTCTCCAAGATGTTGGATGACGACATCATGGCGGAAGTGACCAACACCATGCTCATCAGGGTCGAGGAGCTACCGACAGCCATGGGAGATCCCACGACCCAGGTCTTTGGCATCTACATGGGTCTTATGGGCGAGCACGAGAAGAGCCGAACGATGATGGTCCTTCCGGTAGAGGGAGGTCGCCAGCTTCTGCGCAATCTGCTACCCGGGGATGGCGAACCCGATGAGCCTCCTGGCGAGATGGAGCGTTCGGTCATGTGCGAGGTCGGTAACATCTGCATCGGAGCCTACCTCAACGCCATCGCCACATTCGTGGACCTGACCCTGATACCCTCGACCCCGGCCATGGCCTGTGATATGCTCGGGGCGGTGATGGAATTCCCGGCCGCGATGATCAGCATGCACTCAAGCCATGCCGTGGTCATCGATACGCGCTTTGCCCACGGTGACAAGATGGTCTCGGGCTCCATCTTCCTCCTGCCGGACGAGGATTTGCAGTCGCTCATCTTCAAGAACCTGGGTCTCGAGGACCTTGTGAAAGACAATGGATAACGAACATGAATGAAATCAACGTCGGAATAGGCGCCTATCATGTCGGCTCGAACCCGGCCGCGTTCACCAGTACCGGCCTGGGCTCCTGCGTGGGCATTGCCATCTACGACCGGATACGCAAGCTGGGGGGTCTGGCTCACGCCCTTCTGCCCAAGTATTCCCAGGGTAAATGCAATGATAACCCGAACAAGTACGCCGACACGCTCACCTTTCTGATGATCGATGAATTGGTCGAGATGGGAGCTTCCAGATCCCTGCTGGAGGCCAAGCTGGTGGGGGGTGCCCAGATGTTCTCGTTCGTCGGAACTGACACCCTTGATATCGGCAGGCGCAATTTCGAGGCCGCAAAAGAGGCGCTCAAGCGGGAGAAGATCCCTCTCATCGCCAAGGATATCGGAGGTAAAACATCCCGGATGGTCCGCTTCGACCTCAAGACCACGGATGTCACGGTGCGAAAAGGAAACAAGGTGATCGTGCTTTGAGGTTCCGGCGGCAGGAGCGCCTTCGGCGTACCAGGGAGCATGGTCCGGTGATGGCGATAGCGATGGCGAGAACCAGGGTTCCGTTTCGAGCCATTGGGGTCCAGGCATGATGTCGAAACCGGGGGGCGGCTCTCAGGCCATGGCCCTGGAGTCCCTGAAACACCAGTTCTATGTCATGACCGGTCTTGACCTGTCCCAGTACAAGGACCGCTATCTGATGCGTCGGTTGGAGATCCGAATGCGCCGAAATAATATCGACTCCCTGGACCGGTATCGCAATTTCATCCTGACCAACAAGCAAGAGCGCGAGACATTCACCAACGAGATAACCATCAACGTCACCCACTTCTTCAGGGATGGGCCGGTATTCAACCTGCTGGAGCAGAGCGTATTGCCCCTGATGATCTATGAGAAGTTCAAGAAACAGGAGAACACCATCCGTTGCTGGAATGCCGGATGCTCCAGTGGTGAGGAACCCTATTCCCTGGCCATAATGTTCAAGGAATTGATGGGCGGATCGCTCAACCACTACGATCTGGGGATCGAGGCCACGGATATTGACATCAAATGCCTTACCAAAGCCCGACAGGGGAAGTACCTGCCCCAGCAGGTCGAGAAGATCGAACCAGGCCGTCTGGGGCGTTATTTCGATTTTGATGGTAAGCATTACAATCTCCATCAGGATATCAAGAAGATGGTCAATTTCAACTACCTGGACCTGTTCACCGGCAAGAAGAAGTCCAGGGCTGACCTGATCATGTGCCGTAATGTCATCATCTACTTTTCAAAGGCACAGCAGGAAAAACTATTCATCAAATTCCATAACGCCCTGAACGACGGGGGGTACCTTGTTCTGGGCAAGACCGAGACCCTTGTCGGGGAATCGCGAAATATCTATTCGACCTTCAATGGCGCCCAGCGCATATTTCAGAAAAAAGAAAACAAAATGCCCGCGTTCGTCACAACCTGAGCGGGTCGAGCCTACGAAACAATACGAACCAACTTTGAGCTCAGGGGGCGTTTTCCAGGTCGTTCAGGTGGCGGTCATGGAATGGAACAAGAGGCTCCATCATGGCATGGGTCCCGGATGATCGCAATGTAGATCGACCACAGGGTCATCATGACACAGACAGAGAGAGAACGAACACCGAGAAACCCTGTGCCCCTGTGTCTCTTTGGTGAAAAGCCACTGGGGATATTCATTGCCATTGCTATACGACCTTGATTTCCAGTGGAAGAAAAATATTTTTATTGAGGAGAAAGCCCGCAATATTCCCATCTAAAAAGAGGCTTTTCTTTCAATTTGTAATTGATGTCCCAATGTATCTCGTTCCAATCGAACAGGTCGGCCTCGGGTCTGTCGACTCTTTATAAGCTCATATCGATCGTTTATCGATAAAAACGGGAGAACCCTCTCTGGGTCAAGACTCAGTTGGTTCGATTGAGTCCGAAAGTGCGATTCTCATTTGGTGGCCACGATCTGATTGGCAGGAAGCGTGCGTTCCATCGCCAGGTTCTGCATATCGAGGACTACGGTCTTTTCCTCTTGCCAGTCCAGTGCCAGATTCATCTTCAGGGCACCATCCTTGAAGAAGATGTCTATTGACCGGACCTGTGATTTATAGACGGCAAATCGCTTTCCCTCCTTGGTCAGCAACTTGCCTGTGGAGGCGATGAGACCCGCCAGCTCCAACTCCTTGAGCTTGCGATAGCATGTCGCGATGGGAATGTCGAACATGATCGAAAGCTCCTGAGCCGACTTCGGCTCAAAGGCTGTGGCTGAAAGGATGCGGATATTGTATTTGTCCATCAATAACCGCGGTATTAGAAGCTCGTCCCGAGTCATCGGGAGACAGAGGAAAGTACCAGCCTTATTAAAGTTTCTATTTTGATAATCATACATGATATTCACATATGATACTGGGGTCTGATATTATTTAATAATTTTACTTATAAATGGGCGATACATGGCTCGCAGAAAAACGGATGCACCCACCCGCATCTCCATCATGATCCCGGCTGACCTTCTGGCCGAGGTCGATGGCTGGAAAACAGAGATAGAAAATATCAGCAGGAGCGAGCTGCTCTCCAAACTGGCGCGATTCGCCCTGGACCATGACGCCATCGATCATCTCTACCCCGACCATACCGGGGAGGGCCTGCCACAGAAGCTTGCCGATACCCGGACCGCGCAAATCCCGGCTCCGGTCGTCGATACCGATTCGCGGATGGTCCGGTCACCCCCTCGTTCGCCGCGACCTTCCATCGAACAGGGCCCCATTCCCGCTCAGCGTTCTGAACTTGCCCATTCCACGACCCCGGCCGTGAACCAACAGGGTCCCGAGGTCGATACAAGCCTCGCCGGGCCCCCTCCCGCGATATCCTCCAGGCCCTCTCCCTTTACACCCTCCACGCCCATTCCAAAGGAACCGGAACCCGGGAGCAAGCCCTCCGCCCTGGTCAAGACGCATACCGGTGGGACGACCACTGGAACGCGGACGGCACCCAGACCCGGCCCCGAGGGCTCTTCCGCCTGGTCGGTACCGAAGGCCAACAGCCCCGAGAGGGCCCCGCTCTCGGACCCTCGCACCATCATGACCCCCGAGGAGTTCAAGCAACGGATAAGCAAGCTCCAACGCCGCGTCGAGCAGATATAGCCCTACTCTTAACGATAAGCTACTGATCCCGGCTGTTTCCTGCCGCTGCCTGCCGTTCCAACCTATCGGTGCTCTCTGGTCTTCAGGATGATGTAATATAATATGGGCGTATATGTGTCTCGAATGGCTGATAAATGAACTGCTTTTGGTTGCCATCGAGTTGAAAAGTAGTGGAATGGCCTGCCGTACCGGTCCCGACCAGGGGGGTCCCGCGCTTTATTCTCAAAATTGATAATAATTCGGTTATCATTTCCAGGAATGATATCCAAGAATG
>CAYSUX010000012.1:0-24608 GCA_964434315.1 uncultured archaeon | reverse complement strand
TCACCCGCCCGTCGCCGAAGGCCAGCCCCCGGGCCTCGATTGAGGTCGGCTCAGCTTGGCGGCCCCCTGTGCTGTGCTACTGTGGCCGTTGTGGCCCGCGCCCGCTTCATGGCCGAGATGGCCCACCCTGCCTACAGCCACCGCTAGGCCCCCACGCCGCTATACCGAAGCCGGGGCCGCAATGCTGTGACCTTCAGCTCAGACCCGGGACCGCATTGATCGGCGCCACACCAGCCTCCCGGGCCCGATCGACCAGATAACGCAGGGCTCCCTCCACATCGGCCAGGGTGGCGCCCCAGCCCACATAGGCCACATTGCCGCAGGCTTTGTGTCCCTTTTTGAGCTGGCAGCACTTGGCCAGGCAAAAGGTCCCCTCAACGGCTTCCAGGCCCTCTGCTTTTTTTAAATACTCATCGTCAGCGGGACAGATGTTGTAAAAATGGGCCGGTGTTCCACCGTAATGGCCCTCGTATATCTCCATAGAGCGCTCGCAGCCGATAAGGGTCGCATCCCTCCCGGCCAGGTCGGCGGGCAGGCCGTCCAGGTAGTGGATGATCTTTACCGGTATGTTCGACCGGGTCTTTTCGGGTACGTTTTGCCGGCCATCTTCAGGTTCTTTGACCGTAGCCTCACGGGTGATACGGCGTTCGCGACCTCCAAAACAGGGTAGGATGACCTCGCCGGTACCGGCATCGGCAGCCATATCTCCAAGATCACCCAGGCGAGGCAGCAGCTCCACCGGAGTCCCAACATCATGGTAACCTAACACCTTTTGAGCCTGGTGGAGTAGCTTTGGAGGGTGAGGCGGGGTGATATCATGGACCTCGACGGGCAGCAACGCCGGCTTGTGGATGAAAGAGAGATGGGTGAATTCCCCTTCGATGATGACCGTCGTCAACCCCGGATTTGCCTCCACCTCCTTCCCGGCCCGGGTGGCCAGAGCTGTCGGGTTCAACACATCCACACCTGGATCGGATACCAGGCAGGTCGTCTCCGGTAACGAGAGAACGCGCAGGCCGGTGAGGTTGTGGAATATCTTTTCACCGGGTCTGTCGGAATGCTTCTCGATGGCCAGGACAGCCCATTGCTCACCATTTCTGAGTAACAGAAAATCGCTTCCCCGGTAGAAGCTGTGCTTTGGCAGTTCCAAGTCTATGTTCTTATCGGTCAGTTCAAAGTCCACGGTCTTGCAGGCTACATGCCTACAATGGGTGGGATAGAGCATCAATGGCCCTCACACATCAACCATATAATAGACGATCTGGGGTATGAGGTAGCCTATCGTGACCATGATGAACGAGTATTTCAAACCCGCCATGATCTTGCCTCTGGAGATCACTCCGGCGACGATGCCGCCACCGAATCCCTGGACCAGGACCGCACCGGAGAAGATGAGCTGGAAGAAGCCCACATCCACCTCCTCGGGCAGGAAACCCACATCCCCGTCACTGGTGTCGGCGGTGGCGTCCACGGCCGAGGGCAGGAACATGCAGTAGATGGCCATCAGTACGCCCATCAGGATGAAGAATGACATGTAGATGACCGAGCTGTACATGGCCATCGCCGACTGACGCTCCCTGGCGATGAGCTGGATCTCCTTGGTGTTCTCGGCAGCCGACTTGAGAACATCGGCCACATTGCCGCCTGCCAGCGAGGCCTCGGTTATCAGGGCCACCGACCTGGCGATGAGCGGGGTGCGGACCCGTTCGGCAAAGAGCTTGAGGGCATCAATGGCCGAGACTCCCCAGCTTATCTGGATGGCCATGGTGATTATCTCGTCGGTGAGCTCGCCATAGGCTCCGTGAGAGGCCTTGCGGATGGCCGCGTGGAGGGTCATACCCGCCCGGGTGGATTCGGCCAGGTCCCTGAGGAAGTCGCCCACGGTCATCTCCACCATTCGGATATGACGCAGGGTTCTCCATTCGTAGACGGCGTAGGGGCCCATGAGGGACAGGAGCAACAGGATGAAGTAATCCTG
Organism: uncultured archaeon; assembly: GCA_964434315.1. Classification (GTDB taxonomy): domain Archaea; phylum Thermoplasmatota; class Poseidoniia; order MGIII; family CAYLMJ01; genus CAYLMJ01. The sequence goes on along the minus strand of CAYSUX010000012.1, from coordinate 22,630 downwards.
GGGTCTTAGCGGGAAGCTCTCGAACATCGCCGACAGGAACATGGCGATGAGGAAGGTCACAAAGAGGATCAGTGTGGCCAGCATGGTGCGCTGACGGCTCAGCAGGTCCTTCTGTTCCTGGGTCAACAATCCGGCGTGACGGGGCTGCCTGAAAGCCATTCCGAGCTCGTTGAAGGTTGAACCGAGATTGCTGCCCAGCGGGGCGTCTGGAGGCTCGGGGGATTTGGTTCGGATGATGTAGGTGTAGAAGAACTGGATGATGGGGATCAGGATGAAGATTATGAGATAGGCAAAGAACTCGGCCTGACGGGTGAAGCCGCCCGAGGTGTTGATGAGCATGAGCACCGACAGGACGATGATGACGAACAACGGTGCGGCTACAACGACGGTGACATAGGACTCGGCCAGCAGGGACAGGCTGTCGATGAATCGCTTCTGGTCCGATCGATTCTCCCGGATGAGCTCCTCGGTCCTCTCCACAAAGTAGGGCTTCAGGTCCCCTCCGGTGGTGGTGGTGGTGATGATACCCTGCAGAAACTCCTGGAATTTGAGCGAGGGGGAGCGCTGGATGGCTGCGTGGAGGGTGGTTATCAGGTCCGTCCCCAGCACCTCCGTGTCCCGGACGATGCGGGCGGCCTCCCTCTGGACCTCGCCATATATCTTCTGCTTGGCCAGGCCGATGAAGACCGTCACAGGGGTGACATTGGCCGAGGACATCGCGGCGATGAAGTTCAGCGCATAGGGTAGTTTGAAGTCGATGTCCTGCCTCCTAGTGGCGGAGATGGAGGCCGGGATGGCCAGGTAGACCCTCAGGCCGATGACCCAGAACGAGGGAATGGTCAGGAAGGCCAGGCCGGCGTAAGCGGTCTCGAAGTTGCCCGCTGTCACCTCGTAGACCACGACCAGGAAGGTTATCAGACCGATGAGGGCGCCGATGAAGCCGGCCATCAGACTGGCGGCGATGAACTCCTCGGGCCTAAGGCTGATGTCGGCCTGCAACATTTGCCGCCGTAGCTTGGGGGTATTGTAGCGGGAACCGAAGGCCTCCCGGCCGGTCACCGGGTCTGTGGTCAGGCACTTGAGATAGCGAAAGGCAAACTGCTGGAACGGGTCGCGGGTCATGTCTTATTCGGCTTCCATGATCATAGCTTCGGGATTGGAGTAGTAACCGGCAACGATCTGGCCCACCTCACGGAAGGTACGCAGACCTTTATCGCGCATCATGTTGACCAGCTTTATCCGGTTCTCAAGCTCTTCGGTGACCCGGGATTCGGTCCAGGTCTTGCGGTGTTGCATCTCCTTGAATACCTCCGAGGAGCGGTTGAAACTGTAGGTATCGGTGGCCGGGTCCCATTTGAAGACCCGGTTGGTCACCAGATCGTTGGTACGGGGATCGATGCGGATTATCTCGATGACCTCCGTGACCCGGCGAACCGTGAGGTCACCCATGCGCACCAGGTTCTGGATGACCACCAGGTCGAGGGCCTCCAGAAGCAGCCTGGGCAGCTCGATGGGTGGATTCTCGAGACGGTGGACCATGGCAGCCACCGATTCGGCGTGCATCGTGGAGAAGGTGGAGTGACCGGTGGCCATTGCCTGGAACAGGGTGTAGGTCTCCTTGCCTCGGACCTCTCCCACCAGCAGGAACTGGGGTCTCTGGCGCAGGGCGGCGGTCATCAGCTCGTACAGGTTGATGGCTCCCGGCGAGTCGTCTCCCTTGCCTCCGAAACCGCTCCGGGTCAGGCCGGCGATCCAGTTCTCGTGGGGCAGGTTGATCTCCCGGGTATCCTCGATGGTCACCACCTTCATCTGGGGGGGTATGAAGAGCGCGGTGGCGTTGAGCAGGGTGGTCTTGCCCGAGGCGGTACCGCCGCAGAACATCATGGAAGAACCATGCTCGACAGCCATCCAGAGATAGGCGGCCATTTCGATGGATATGGAGTTGTTGTTGACCAGGTCGGGGGGAGTGAGGGGGTCCTCTCTGAACTTGCGTATGGTGAAGGAAGAACCCCTGGTTGTGACCTCCTTGGCCAGAGTGGCCTGGAGCCGGGAGCCCTCGGGGAGGGTGGCGTCCAGCAGGGGATCGGAGATGGAGATATGCTTGCCGCACTTCTGGGCGAGCTGGATCACGAAGGCGTCGACCTGATTGTCATCGGTGAAGAAGACGTTGGTGCGCAACGACTCGTGCTCCCGGTCGTAGACGAATATCGGGATCTGGGGGCCGTCACAGGAGATGTCCTCGAGCATGGGGTCGTTCATCAGGGCCTGGATGATGCCCAGACCTGCGAAATCCCGCTCGATGTAGTACATTATCCGTTCGAAGTCCACGGTGTGCATATGCAGTGTGTGTTCCAGCTTGATGCGGGTCACCTCCGAACGCAGGTACTTGCTGACCTGATCCTGATGGCGCAGCTTTTCGTAATCGTACCGCAGAGTGCGGCGCAGGGTATCCTCGATGAACAGCAACAGATCCTTCTGGTGGGGGTTCAGGCGGGGCTCGATGACCGAGTAGAGCTTCTCGTGGGTCTTGCGGTTGTATGAGATACGCACATAGGTGAACGGCTCATCTATCTTGCGCAGCTCCAGTTCCTTGAGGTCCGGGTCCTTCAATGTGGGAATGATGGTGATGCGTGATTCGCTGGCATTGGTCGGCTTGAGGACCTTCAGCTCCTTGGACTTCAAGCCGAGGCTCTTGCTAAGCTGGGCCATTAGACCACCGGAATCGCTCGGTCGGGAGGAAGGTTCTGTTTCGGTCATGGTATCACTGTCATATGTTGAAAGAAACGTCAAGGCCGGCTAGACCCAGGTCGAGGTTGTGTACAGGGTTGATGGTCACCGTCACGACGCTGCCGTTCATGGTCACGGTGTAGGCCGTATCGCCCAGTTCCTGGCCGAGAATGGTGTTGTAGTAGTTCTGCCAGGCCGTGGGGAACTGGGTGGTCAGGGTCAGGGTCAGGGAGCTGCCGCCGACCCAGCTATAGCTATCCTGCTGGTAGATGTTGAGGGTGGTCCGGATACCTTCGGTATCGACACCGGAGATGCTCCGGTCCGGTCCGTTGAGCGTGACCGCGGTGAGGGTCACGTTGACCACTCCCGAGGAGTTGTCGACGGTGAAGCTGGGGCCGGTCGTGACGAGGGAGGAACCCGAGCTCTGGTTCAGCAATAGGGCGCCGAACTCGTAGCCCCGCTTCTGGTCCTTGTACTGGTGGTTCAAAGCGTCGAAGAAAAGGTTGCCGGTGGCATTGAGATGAACACTCTGGTCGCCAGAGGCGATGACCATGGAATTGGCAAAGCTGTTGATGAACAGGGTACCGGTGGTGGGCGGGGCGAAGAAGGGGATCCCGTCGTTACCCAGGGTGAAGGCCGAATAGAGCGTGAGATTGGTATTCCCGGTCAGTATCTGATTGTCGATCTTGGCCTTGCACTCCGAGAACTGGTTGTCCAGGACGTTCATGTGCTCGGCCTCGTTCTCCCTGATCCAGGTCGGAACATACTCGCGATGGATGAGGGCCAGGATGATGACGATGACCACCGCCATGAGCATGGCGCCCACAACGCCGGCCACACCCTCCTCGTCGGTGTGCAGGGGCGGTCGCCTACGCATGGTCCTAAGCACGGTAGTTCACCTCCCCGACTGCCAGACGACCCACATTGCCTTCAAGGGTGGTCACGGTGGTGCGACTCCAGACATGATCGTTGGCATACCAGTGGAGCCTGGTCCCGGCGCCGACGACCACATCGAGGTTGCCATCCCCGTTGACCTCGGCGATGGCTATGTCAACGATGCCGCCTCCGGCGGTGCTGTCGATGGTGCCCTTACTCCAGGAGTCCCAGGCGGTTCCGGTTCGCTCGTACCGGATCACCAGGGAGCCATTGGTCCCCACCACCAGTTCCAGATCCCCGTCCCCTTCCAGATCGGCGGTGGCTATGGCATCCACGTTGGCCGAGGGTCCCACGTTACCATCGATATTGCCCTTGCTCCAGGCGCCACCTGACCTGTACATGATCAGCTTGGCGTCGGAGGTTCCGGCAACGACATCGTTATTGGCGTTCGTGTTATCGAAAGCTCCCAGAGCCAGGGAGTGGACCTCTGCGCCGACCGCGTTGTCGATGGGGGTCTGCAAGGTCCAGGTTCCGCCACCGTCATTTCGTATCAGCTCGACCTTCGAGGCCGTGCCGACAACGACATCCAGATCGGTGTCGCCATCCATGTCCGCCACCGCCAGAGCGTGGACCGCGCCCAGTGTGGCGTCGAGGGTCGTGGCGGCCCAGGCAGTGCCGGCGTCGTAAAGGATGACCGAGCCTCCGGCAGTGCCGACAAGGATATCATCCTTGGAATCTCCGTCAATGTCCAACATGATGAGCTCGTTTATCTGGGAGCCCGGCGTGGCCACGACGGTCCGGGTCCATGAGCCATCGTTGGCCCAGTGATGAACCGCTCCGCCGGCGGTACCGGCTGCGGTGTCGTTATCGTTATCGTTGTCGCTGTCACCCACGGCCAGGGCCGTGTAGGCCGAACCCCCGTCGGTGGCCTGTACCGTGCTGGAGGAGGACCATGAGGGGGGTTCCAGCAGGGCGATGACCGTGTCGGACCGGGTATACACCAGGTCCAGGGCGCGAACCTTCAGGACCACCTTGGTCGTATCTGTCCGGCCTGTGGCATCGGTGAAGGTCAGAGTCAGCTTGTACTGGCCCGGGTCCACATTCTTGGCCAGGGTCTGGTCGCTCGTTGTGTAGGTGCCGTCACCATCCGGGTCGGAGAGGGTGACCGCGGCGGCCCCTCCCACCGCTGCCAGGTTGACCGAGCCCGCCTTGGAGGTGTTGAGGTTACCATCCACATCGGTGGCATAGGCCAGGATGCAGAAGGTCGTCGCACCGTCGGCGGTCACGGTGTCGGGACTGGACCAGGCCATGTGGATGGCCGGATCATTGACACCGGCCAGGTTTCCCGACTGGAGAACTATCGAGAGTAATATCTGGTTCAGCTCGGACGATTGCTCGATCACCCGGATCTCCACCTTGGTATTGGTGCCGATGGTGGCCGAGTTGTAGGTCCAGGTTTCGCCCATCTCCCAGGTGGTCCCCACACCCCCGACACTCAGATTGAGCTTGCTGGGCGTGTCGTTCAGGAATAGCTGGATGAAGGTCAGGTTCTCGTAGAGGTTCTCGCCGCCGGAATGGATGATGGTGATGGTACCTCCGGCGCCTGTGACCGCCAGGCTGCCGTCCAGGTCCACAAAGCGCTTCTCATCCGGGCCTTCCAGAGTGGACACCCAGACGATGATTACCGAGAAGAGGACCACGGTGATAGATAGGATAAGGGAGCTGCCGACGATCTCGGAAACGGCTGACTCATCAGGGGCGAGGGGGCGGCGACGCAAGGGGAGGAGGTCCATGAAGGGGCCCTCACACCCCTCGGTCACGGGACACCATCGATTCCTCGGCCGGATCAAAGGCCTCGAACGGGTCGAGCTTCTCACCACACTCGGGGCAGGTCTCGGAGTCCAGCGGTATGCGTTGGCCGCAACCTCCGCACTGGGCTATGTCGGTGGCGTAGGATAAACTGACCTTCTGGATGAAGAGCCCCATGACCACCAGAGCGACCAACAGCAACAACACGATCACCACCAGGGTAGCCGGTCCCAAGGTGCCCGAGCCCTCCTCGACCGTCAGGTCTTTGGTAGTTGGATATTCAGTACCTCCGGAGGAGGTCCACACCCTTATGGTGTAGGTCTTGCTTTCGTCCGGCGCCTTGAGTTTGAACTCTGCCATTCCACCGCCGTCTGTCATAGAGTCATGGGTCTTGCCGTCGATGCTCAGGTAGACCGTCTGGTCCTTCACGGCGGCATGGGTGCCGTCGATGTAGGTGACGATGGCCCGGGCCGTGAAGGGCTCTCCGCTTTCGATCTCCTTGTTGCCCAGAGGGCTTCCGTCGGCTCGAAGCTGCAGAGTGATCAACAGGGCCTTGTTCAAACGTAATTCCGGCAGGGTCAGGGTCAGCTCCATGTTACCGTTCAGGATGATCGGTATGAAATCGATGGTATGCTCGTTGTAGGTCGCCTTGACCTTGTAGTTGCCTTTGAAATCATCCCCGCCGACGGTGGTTTCGTTGGCCAGACGCTCTATGATGACAATACCTTTGGCATCGGTCTGGTCGGTTACCTCACCACCGCTCAGGGTTGGCTTGTGGATAACCTCGGCGTCTGGAACCGGATTCTTGCCCATGTCCACGACCGTGACCGTGAGGTACCACCATCGCTCCAGCTCAGCGGTCCCGCTGACCGAGATCCATGGTGTGGCCACGTTGATGAGCTGGTGAAAACCTTCGGTGAGGTGGACCAGTGATCTGGTGAAGCTGGAATCGACGATGAGTGAGCCGGGGGCCACCAGTCTCAGGCCATCCTCCAGATCGAAGGTGGACCTGGCTATCTCGAGCTGGGAACCGCTCTCCAGATCCAGGGTCTCGAAGCTCATCTTCACGTCTTTCGCGCTGACGGTGATTACCTGTATTCTGGCTGAAGAACCTGCCAAGGTAGCGTTGGTCAGCTTGAAACTGGCGCAGGCGAGGTCCAGATTTCCCTGGAGGCTCGCGTGGTTCTTCACCGTGATATCACTTTCATCTCGGGCAATGACCCGGGCCCTGACCGAGGAATTGTCGATGATAAGTTCCGAGTTGCCCCGCAGGTATATAGTCAACATCTTGTTGGACCGCAGGGTCGCGTTCTCCTTGATGGTCAGTGTCGCACTGCTACTAAGCTCGATGAAGTACTGATTGTCATGATCCTGGTTTACTTCGAAAATGCCATCTTCCAGGGTGACATCACCGCTACCGGTGATACGCAGGTGGCCGTCGTGAACGTAGGTCGAGATGGTGTAGGAAGAGCCGGACCCCACATCCAGGTCTTCGGCGTCACCGTCGAATTTCCGGTAGATGATGGTGGATGTCTGTCCGAGGTCATTATTATGGTTCTCATCCCCGGCCGAGACGATCTCCACTCGTATGTCACTCGAACCGGTTTCGGCATCCGCCGGGATCACCCACTCAAAGGTGAGATTGGTCGTGCTTCCGGCTGTGAAGTTCTCTATCGACCTCTCACCCAGTAGGGAATCGCCGTTGAAGAATTTCACGGTCGCGTTTCCCTGGTCATCACCGATGTTCTGTATCCAGGCCGTGATGGTAACGGTCTCTTCGGTCTGGGGATTGAGGGTGTCCAGTTCAATCCCCTTGTTGGTGATCATGAAGTCAGGAGCGGCAGAAACGCTCCGGACGCCGAGCACCAGGACCAAGAGAGCCACCAATATCAGGAGGCCAGGGACGAGTAAATGAAAGGTATGTCGCCGAAGAGGATTTGTATCATTTGACATGCTGCCCACCCGCATCGTCAAGCTTCTACCCAGGTATGAAGAACTCTATATAAGGATTGTCAAACGTTTCTCAACGGTCGAAGGGGCGTAGGATGTTGTATCGAAGGAGGGTGGCCCATGAAGGGCTCCAGCCGATCAACTCTGCCAACTCGGTCAACCCAGTCTACCCAGGGCTTCCCTGGCGGCTTCCCTCACACTGGCGTCGAAATCCCGGGCAGCTATCCTGACCAGGGCCTGCCTGCATTCCAGGTCCTCCTTGCGACCCAGCTTGCCCAGGGCTTCCACCGAGTTGAAGCGGACCTGCCAGAAATCATCGTCGAGGGTCCGGAACAGCGGGTCCAGGCATCCGGTATCTCCCAGTTCTCCCAGGGACCAGGCGGCATACTTGCGAACATTGTGGTTGGGGTCCCGAAGGGCCGTGACCAGGGGTTTCGTGGCTCCGGAAAAACCCAGTTTCCCCAGGGCCAGGGAGGCACTCCACCGCACGCTGCGCTCCTCGTCCTCCAGGGCCTTCACCAGGGGCAATACCGCTTCCTTGCCTCCCATCCGACCCAGGAACTCGGCCGCTTTCCAGCGAACCTCCCCGTCATCATTCTCCAGGGCCTCGATAAGACCCAGCACATCATTGGTCAGGGCCATCGGCCCCACATCTTCTGGCGAGAGCATGGTCATCCCGGCTGTAGCAGGAACCAAATTCGCTCATTGTTTATACTGTTATTGTCTAGATTGCCAATTTTAGTAATGATGGCGGACCCGGAAAAAGCGGTTGTGGGGTCACCACTACCATTCCAGGCTCAGGCCCCAATCGGTGCCCAGGATGAGCACGCCCAGGATATAGCCGGCGATGGTCCCGCCATTGAGCAATGGCAGGCCCGCCTGGGGTTTTCCCTTGAGCACATAGGTCATCAGGACGGCCAGGCCCACCAGGGCGCCGGACAGGGCAAAGAAACCGACTCCCCAGCCCAGATGGTAGCGGGCGCCGACGATGAGCATCCCCGGGATGACCAGGTCACCCAGACCGATGAACATGGCCTCCCGCTCCTCGCCGGTCTCGAGTTGCTCCTTGAGACTGGTCTGCTCGATGAACGAGTAATCCTTCTTCTTGGGCGCCACCAGCAGGATGGGCACCCGCTGTTCCATCACCGAGTCGGCCAGGGCCACCATGTGCTTGGTATGATAGACCGCCCAGGCGTCGTAGATGGCCATCGCTATCATCAGCAGCAAGGCCGGGGCGATGCCGAAGGAGATGCCGAAGATGGCCGCCACGCCGCCCGCCATGATGAGCCCGGTGGTATCCACGACATACCATTCGGGATAGCGGACCAGCGCGTAGGTCAGACCCAGGGCTATGGCCATGGCCCAGAGACTGGAGGTCAGGCTGTTTTCGGTGGCCCACCAGATGAAGGGGTAGAATATGTAGACCAGCGTCATCCCCACGGCGCCCAGGAAGATGTACTTGATGAGCTTGTCCAGCCCCTTCCGGGCGATGAACAACACAACCGCCGTGAAGCCCAGGATATACAACATGTAATATATCGAGTAGGAGGCCTTGTCCGAATCCTCCTCCTCTATCGCCCGTACACCGGCATCGTCGAACATGGTGGTTACGAGCATACCGAATAGCTGGGCGACGATGAAGAAGATGAACATCAGGGCCAGGGGCCGTTGATTCTTGACGATGGCCTCCCGGAGGTCCTTCTCGGGCATGACCGGCCCACTCCCCGGGTCAGCCGGATCGCCCCCGGTCATGGCTTTGGCTGTGGTCTTGAGTTCCTGGAGCGTATCTATCTCCTCGGCTTTCAGGGGTACCCGGGCTCCGGGGCCGTCCAGCTTCTCGGAATCCAGTAGCCATCCGGTTCCGGAGCTATCGGGCTTCTCGGCCTCCAGAACATCGGACTCGTCGTCGGGGTCTGCCTTGCCGGCCATCGGCGGTCCAGCCCTGCGGGATTCTTAAGGTCTTTGTCGAGCAAACCTCAAGTGTCGAACGAGCCTCGAGTGTCGAGCACCCCGGCCCTTGACCCGGTTCTCATCCCCGGTCCTTTTTCCATTGCTCGTAATCGTTCATCAGCCACACCAGCAGGTAGGAGGCGATGGCCAGCATGATGAGCCCCAGGATGGAGATGACCACCAGAAATGTCATATCCTGGTTCAGGGCGAAGTAGGCAAAGAGGATGAACAGCAGCGTCGGCGGTATCATGCCCAAGCCGGTGGAGACGCAGAAATCCCGCCATTTGATCCTGGTGAGCCCGGCGGCGTAGGAGACGATATCAAAGGATACTATGGGGATCAGGCGGCTCAGGAATATGACCTGGGCTCCCTTCTCCTCCAGGTAGGCGTCCAGGTCCTGCATGCTATCCAGGTACCCTCTGCGCATCACCCAGTCCCGACCCAGTTTTCGCGCCAGGCCAAAACAGACGACCGCGCCCAGCATCGCGCCACCCCAGGTGAGCAGAAAGGCGAACAGTATCCCGGTGACGGTCTCGCCATAGAGCAGGGCCGTGGCCATGGTCAGCACGAAGGCCGGAAGGGGCGCCAGGACTGCCTGTATCAGCCAGAAGGCCAGGATCGCCGCCCAGGCCCAGCTTCGATTGGCCTGAAGCCACCTGAACATCCGTTCGTATTCCAGGGCCTCCTTGGCTCCCGGGACCAGGTGTTCCAGGGCCATCTCCATGAAAAAGAGCAGGACCGCCGTCAATAACAGGTAGCCCACCAGCCTGCGCTGGCTCGGAGGGGTCGTCGGGGCCTTGGGTCCGGCCGGGCAGAGGTCGTCCTGTTCGGTCTCGTCCATCAATGGTCCTCGCTGGCCCGGCGTCGCTCGCTTTGCCTCGTTCGCCTGGTCTTATCCGCGAAGGATCGCTCGAACAGGTTGCCCGGACCCAGTATCCCGTTGGGATCCAATGTCAGTTTGAGAGCTCGCATCCCGTTCAGTCCATCCTCCCGGACCTGGACCGCGAGGTACTCTCGCTTTATCTTGCCGATGCCATGCTCGGCCGACACCACGCCTCCCAGGGTCACGGCTTTGGAAACGATGGCGTGATAGACCTCCCGGGCCTGTTCCAGTTCCGGGATATCCCGGGCCAGGAGGTTGAAATGGACATGGCCGTCGCCCACATGACCGTAGCTTACCGCTTCCAGGCCCGCCTGCCCGGTGATGGAGTAGATCCACTCCATGTAATCTGCCAATTCGTGGAAGGGCACCCGGGTATCGGTGCTGAGCTTGGGCACGTCCCGGCTGATGACCAGTTCGTTGACCGTGGAGGCGACGGCATGGCGAAGCTGGCGGAATCGCTCTATCTGGTTCCTGGTGATGGCCGTGAGCACCAAGGTCGGGGCGTGGTCCTCCAATCGTCCGGCCCACTTTTCCAACAATCGCTCCCGCAGCTCTTCCAGGGACTCCGCCTCATGAGCCACGGCCGCCTCTCGGGCCTCCGGCTCCGGGGTCTCCATGACCTCCATGACCTCCATGACCTCCATAGCCTCCGGGACCGGGGCCTTGGAAGGGATCGCTTCCCCTTTCCCCCTGACCGGGCCGGTTCCCGATCCTTTCATCCCGGGCCGAAGCTCCACCTCCAACACCAGGACCGCCGCGATATCATTTATCGCAAAGGGCAGGTGATGGGGCTGATGCAGGCCCACGAGCTTTAAAGCTGCGTCGTCGAGCCACTCCACAGCCACCGGGCGGCTGATCTCGGGCAATTCCCGGGCCATCTTCACGAAGGTCAGGGCCGCGGAGCGGCTGGCAAAGCCCACCAGGAGCTGGAACCTGTCGGCGGGCTGAGGGGTCAATCTCACCTCCACCCGGGTGATCACCCCCAGTGTTCCCTCCTCGCCGATGAAAAGGTCGATAAGATCCATCCCGGGCCTGGAATGGTAGCCGGTGGCGTTCTTGCCATCGGGAGTGGCATAGCCGGGAAGCCGCAGGACCCGGGATTCCGATATGGGGATCGGATGCCCGCCTGCCTCTTCCTCGACTTTTGCCTCAACTTCTGCCTCTAAATCTACTGCTGCCTCTACTTTTCCTTCTACCTCTGTCCCTTTCCTTTTCCCTGCCCCTGCCCCTGCCCCTGTCGCGGTCTCGATGGTCACCGTGTCGTCGGGACCGAAGCAGACCTCGCCTCGCCTGAGAACCAGCAGTTCCCGGGACGGTAGCACGACCCGTAGCCCGACGACCCAATCCCGGGTGGGGCCATACCTGAAGGTCCGGGCGCCCGAGGCGTTGCAGGCCACACCGCCCCCCACAGAGGCGTCGTCCCTGGAGGTGGGGTCAGGCGGATAGAGCAGACCATCGGGCGCTCCGGGTCCCTTGGCCTCGGCGCAGGCCCGCCACAGTTCGCCCTGCAATACCCCGGGGCCGACCACCGCCCGCTGTCCTGCCACATCGATGTCTAGCCGGGTCAGCTTCTCGGTGGACAGGGCGAGGACTGTCCGCCGACCTGCCTGGTCTGCTCTGCCCTTGCCTGCGTCCCCATTGCCAGCCTGCCTCGCTTTGCTTGCCTGGCCCGCCTCATCCGAACCATCTGCCCTGCCGCCGGCCTTGCCGTCAGCGCCTGCCCGGCCCTTGCCCGCCCCAGCCGCGCCTGCCTCTTTTGCCAGGGGAGGCGACCCTGCCCCCGGCTGCCTGCGGCCCAGAGGAGTGGCGCCCCCGGTGAGACCGGTCTTGCGGCCCACGATGGTGACCGGGACGCCGCGGGCATCGGCCCAGGCCATCAGCGCCGCCACCTCCAGTTCCGAGGCGGGCCGGGCCAGCAATGTGGCCTCGCCTTGCACGGCGGTGTACTGGTCCTCGTTGTACCGGGCGAGGATGTCGGGGTCATGGACCAGCAGGGACTTCACATCAATGGTTTCGATGGGGAGGCGCCGGGTCGTGATGGTGTGGGAAAGAAGCACGGCCTTGTCAGTCTTCAAAGCCCTTAATAAGCCCCTGCTGGACCGGTCCCAGTGCGGACTTGAGTAAATCATAGTCCGGGCGTGCATTGCTATGTCATCCAAGCATATCACCCAGACAGTCCATAGATTCGGACACACACTTGCAATCCCCATCAGTTCTGATTTGGCAGAATTCTGCGAGATACATGAAGGTAGCATTATCAGATACACGCTTCACGGTGTTGTAGAAGCAGAAGAAGATTTGGAATCACAATACCAATGTTCACAACAACCGAAAGATTATGAATCATTCAGAAAAAAAAGGCAATATCTTATGCGACAATCTGGTGCGTTGTCGAAAATTGATTATTATCCTTTTATTATTATTGCACTTGGTGACAACGGTGGGAGTGCACAGAGAAAAGAAGCCTTAAAGTCAATATACACTCTTGTATATGATAAATTAAATGAGATTGACCTACAGCAACTTATAAGTGGAGATATAAGATGGAAGAAGAACGCATCTTGGGCAACAGATGACTTAAAGAATAAAGGACTGATGAAGAAAGTTGTTCCACATGGTATTTGGGCATTAAACGAAAACGGTTGGGGTGAATATCACAAACTCAAGAAATCAAATAATTTCAATTAGAGACATTAAGATAAGGGGAACTGGGGTAACCCTACATTTCTCATTACGTCCCCTGGTTCAATCTATCGGTGTGTACTCCATTTTCCATCGATTCGGGGTGTAAAGGGCTGTCCCCGTGGGGAGCTCGACCTTATTCTTTGCCAGTTTCGGATTTGCCACTGCCAAAGGACCGAGATCCAAGGCGCGCCCCTCACTACGCCTTGTCAATAACTTCGTTTCTTGATAATAGCATCTTCGACACGAATCTCGTCTTCAATGACAAGATAAAAGAATCTATGTCTCCCGACCCGAAGCCTGTAATGAGGGGTCTTTCCTACCAATTTCTTGATGTCACAACCAGCTCGTCCAATAAATGGGCTATCTATCAGTAATTTAAGCTTTTCAATACACCGTCTCCGGTCATTTTCAGTTAAGCTGTCGAGATATTTGGCAACGTCATGGTGGAGTTCTATCAGATAGGTCATTCCAAACCTCGGCTCTTGATATACTCGTCAAGTGAGATATGCCGATTCCGTTCTTTCGTGGCTTTAAAAAGCAAATGCTGCGAATAATCGTCGAAATAATTCCGTAGCAGCTCTCTGATAAACTCGGATTTTGAAGTATAGTCGCCCCGGTCTACAAAATCCTCAAGTTGTTCATACTGCCCCTTGGAGATCCTCAAGCTCAGAGTACGGGTCTGTGGTGCCATTGCATTCACTTGTATTGCCATGGTAATACAACCTAATTTAAGTTTTCCATTGACTGACCGTGGATCTAGAACCATCAAATCATCGTCCTGACATAAGTTCTCTGGTTTCAGCTCTTGACCAGGTATAAGAAAAATGGCCTTATGAGAACTCAGCGACCAAAGGTCCAAATCGGTTTGCTGAACTCGCCCAACTGGGTCCAGCCGTCGATACCCACGGCGATGTCGAAGGCATCAACAGCCGGAAAGGCTTCTGGCTGGGTTATGGTTCGGGCTTCGTTCTTCTTATGCTAATCTGTCGATTGTGACTCCCGTGCCAATGACATGAGCAGACCATAAAATCCCCGGACCCGGTTCCTTCCGCCGCCCGACGATGATCAGATACTCTGTCTCGGGATTCTCCGGGAACCAATCATTGGACCCGGCGATGATCTCGGTGTACTCGGCAATTCGCTCCTTCAGGTCACCCTCGTAATCCATACCGGGTTTATTGTACTGGTAGGTTACGATCACCTTCAGCGGAGCACGTCGATAGAGCAGCTTGTAAACCTCTTCGACGACGGTGTCGATATTGTTCTCATGCTCAAAGAGTATCAATCTCTCTTTAGGGTAGAACCATTCCTTCTCTTTTTCCTTGTAAATGAGGTTCTCAGGGCCTGCGAATACAGTATCGGTCTTGAAATCCTCCTTTCTCGCTTCGACACCCAGTTTGGTCTTGATTATTCCCAGGATTTCGTCGCTGAAGATGACCTTCGTCCATTCGGGATCGTTTGAAAATGAAGCCTCGAATCGCTTATCCAGTTCCGGGGCTACTTTATCCAACCATACATGCCAGAATCGTTCTGCTGAAATCTTCATATATGCACTCACCTAACTTGAATACTGGTTTGAGACTATAGATCAGATATTTTAATCTTCGTAATGACATACATCCCCACACACAATCGTCAGCCGGCCTCCGGTTGAAAGAGCGCAGGGAAACGGTGCACTCTTTCATTTGCGCTGAGATGGATGGGGCGCAAACAGCTTTGCCCCTTGGGCAACTCGTCCTTTTTTCTTTGCCAGCTTCAGATCAGTCGCTGTCAAAGGGCCTCACGTCACGACCCAAGGCCCCAACTCAACCCTTCAACCGGATATAGATGGGCGTGGGTCCTCGCTGCTTCTCGGAGCGCATCTCGAAGATATCGGAATAGGATCGGATGAGCTGGGACAGGGAGCTGTGGCCGAAGGACCGGGCATCAAAGCCCGGGTCGATCTTGACCAGTTGGTTGCCGAACTCGCCCAACTGGGCCCAGCCGTCGATGCCCACGGCGATGTCGAAGGCCTGCTTCAACAGCCGGATCGGATCGTCCTCCTCATCGTCGTAGTCCAATTCCTCGGGCACCCTCCGGGTCCTGCCGCCGGTGGTGGTCTTGGCCTTGGACGCGGCAGCCTTGGCCTTGGAGGGGGCAGTCCTGGCCTTGGACACGGCAGCCTTCGCTTTCGACTTTGTCTGGGCTCTGGCCTTGGCGCGGGCCTGGGCCTTCTCCTTTTCCTGGCGTCTTAGTTCGGGGTCCAGGTTCTCGGTGTAGACAAAGACGATGCAGGCGTTGACAAAGGCCTTGGGCGTGGTTCGCTTGCCGATGCCCATGACGAAGATGCCCGACTCCCGGATGCGGGTCGCCAGGCGGGTGTAGTCGCTGTCGCTGGAGACCAGGCAGAAACCGTCCACCTCCCCCGAGTGCAGGATGTCCATGGCGTCGATTATCATGGCGCTGTCGGTGGCGTTCTTGCCCACGGTGTAGTGGAACTGGTGGACCGGCTGGAAGGCGTTGATGTGCAGCGTCTCCTTCCAGCCGCCCATGTTTCGCGCGGTCCAGTTGCCATAGATGCGGCGGATGGTGATGGTACCATACTTGCCGGTCTCCGACAGCATCTTCCCGATCAGGGAAGGCTGGGCGTTGTCACCGTCGATCAGCATCGCTATCTTCAACTTGGACTTGCCGGTCTCGATATCTGTCATGTTCTATCAGGCCGCCCTACCATGGCCGTCGACACCTTGAGGCTTTCGGCTCTCACTTACTCTCACCCACTCAATCACTCACTCTCATTCACCCTCACCATCATCAGCTTCCGTTCGGGTCAGTACCGGTTCCGCTCGATCCAGCGCCAGATGGCGGGGGTCGATAGGACCAGGACGAAGAAGATGGCAAAGATCCACCAGGGAGGGATCGGATCATCCGAGGTTTGCTGGTTGGCTACCGGGAATTGGTAGTTGTACAGATTGCGATCCAGGGTATCATCGGGTCCTTCTCAGCTCAACACATCGCCCAACCGCCCACTCTCGGCCGCCTCCCTGATCTCCCTGGCGATACGCTGCCCGGTGGACATCCCCGGTTCCAGAAGGTCCGAGTAGGGCGAACCCGAGATGAACGGATTGGTACCGGCCACTATCCGCCCGGATATCTCGAAGACCTTGAACTCCAGTTGGTCTGTGACGACGGTCTCCAGGCAAAAGGAGCCCACAATACCGTCGAACATCTCCAGCGATCGCTCCACCACCATCTCGCCCATCTCGAAGGCCTTGGGCAGCAACGACTCTCGCAACACCAGGGGGATGTTGCCGGTGACCACGAAGGTGGGATAGATGCCCACGGCCTTGAGGGTCTCCTGGGAGCCCAGCTTGTACATCTCGTCGATGTTGGTCTCGTCCCGTCGGTCCATTGACAGCAGTTCCAGGCGGCCCTTGGATAGCTTGAACCCATCGTCGTGGATGGGAGAGTAGAAGTAGTGCAGGTAGTAGCGGGTCCCCAGGATGTACTCCTGGATCATCACCTTCTTGTCGGGGATGACCCCCTTGTGGTACTCGTCGGCCGTGCGGGCGATGAAGAAACCCCGGCCCCCTGTGGCCCCGTCGTACTTGACCATCACCGGGCAGTTGATGGCCTCGGGGTTGGGTATCTCGCGGGGCATGGAAAGCCCGGCCGAGGTGAGCCATTTGCGTTCCATCTCCCGGTCGCTCTCCCAGCGCAGGACCTTGCGGTTGCCGAAGGTGGCCACCGGCAGGGCCTCGAAGGACTCGATGCCCAGGTACTGGACCACCGACCCGTGGGGGACGATGACACAATTCCGCTTTTGCAGTTCACTGGCGATCCCCGGGATCTGGGGATATGAATCGACTATCAGGAACTCGTCCGGTTTGGCCCTGGGAAAGGCGTCGTAGAAGCGAGGGGGCTGACCCACGGCGATGCCCAGGGTCTTGAAACCCTCCTTTCGAGCTCCGTCGAATATCTGCAATGAGGTGTGGGAACAGACCGTCGCCACTGTGATCTTTTCCGGGTTAAGGGCCGCAACAGCCCCTGTGGGATCTTCAAGAGGTGCCATTGGCCAGTAAGGCCGACTCCCCTTCTTTAGCCCTTTGGTCCGTCCGTCCGCCCCGCCCGCAGCTCCTTGACGGTGATGCCGAGGTGTGCTGAAGCCAGATCACTCTCTAATGGCGTATGGTCCGTCATTGGCTTGTATGTATGAGCAACAGATCCGCGACGAGTTTCAAGTGTCAGTCCCATCGGCTTGCAACTGACCCTGGCAGGTACCGCAAACAAAGAGGGTCGGCCTTGAGGACACCAGGATCTGGAGGTTGGTTCGGCAATAGGGGCAGGTTACGAACTTGGTTGCTTTTTCAGTCGGCTCGGGCTCACCCCAGTCGATGTCTTGTTCAGCAAAGATTCCGGTTGTGGCTCCCGCGGCAATCGAGTTTCCATCAGATGCTTCATTAGAGCTTCCTTTGCGATGGGACATCACGAAGAAAAGGACAATTATCACCACCACCAGAACCAACAAACCACCACCAGGGAGCAGGGGTAGTTTTTCATCGTTATCATCTTTGTCATCGCCACCGGCGACGCTATCACCGCCAACCTCCAGCGGGTCGCTGTAGGTTGTAACGGTGTGCGTACCGTCCTCGACGGTGGCAGCAACGTAATAGATCCCCGCAGGCAGGCTCGAGACCTCCCAGAGGAAGCTACCCTCAGCGGCCTGGCCCAGAAGAAGGGGCGTCCAGCCATTGGTCGGGGCCTTATCCTGATCGTAATATAGATTCACGGTAAGGGCCTCCCCGTCTTCGTCTGAGGCCTCCCAATCGATGGAATATCTATGATCGTCTGCCTTTTCCATGGTAATTAGGATCTCGGGAAGATGACTCTCGGTGGGATGAGGGAAATGAGAAATGGTAACCGTTTCTAACGAGTACGCACCAACTTGAGAACCATTATTATCGTCTGCTACTGCATATATGTAGTAATCCCCCTCCCCCACTTCCGAACAATCCCATTCGTAATAGCCTGAATTTGGCAAATCTAATGCGATAAGAACCAGTCCATTGGCAGGATCGGTATCCGTGTCAAAGTACAGGTCGATGGAAAGCGTGTCGTCGTCTTGATCCTCGGCTGACCAGACGATGGTGTACTGTTCACCGGCAAGGTCGGCATCACCATCCGGCTCAATGATCGTCAGAACAGGGGCAGTGTTCTGTGGGAGGTACTGGTCGGCAAGGTCCAGCACCAGAACATCATTGTCAGACCTGGTATCTGTGGATCGTGCTTTCACTTCGATCTTCAGTTTCTGCGGGTCTAAAAAACCGGAAGGGTTCCAAACATATGTAGCCCCCACAATACTCTGGGCCTTGACCTTCACTCTTGTTTCATAGATGAGCCGGCCATCAATGGAAAAGCTGACATCACCAAAGCTATCCGCATAACCGAGATTCCTGATACCGGCGGTCAATGTGATCCTGCCTCCCTCCTCGAGAGCGGGCCCATCGATGAGCACCAGGCCATCATCGAGGGCGAGGTCTGGATGGTCCCTGTAGAGAGTAAAGGCATAGACATTGGAATCCACAGAGGTGAGCACCAGGCCATCATTGTAGATAGCGGGTGTGCTGAGGATCATGGAACCTGTCCGATAGAACCAGACAAGATTGCCGGCAAGATCAAAGCAATAGAGATTGGAGTCAGCACCCCCCATATAGAGCAAGTTCTCGGCGATGACAACGGAACCGTAGATCTCGTAATTGGTCATGTACTCCCAGGCTAACTGACCGGTCTCTTCATGAAGCGCGTACACAAACCAATCCCCGCTGGCGAAGAATACCAGACCATTGTGGTGTGTGCCGGAGCTGTGGATATTTCCCACCCTGTTTTCGGGATCATACTCCCAGACCAGCTCCCCCTCCTCGAAGAGATCGGTATCCGCGGGACTGTCCCCGTCGGATTGGCCCTCCACATCGAAAGCGTACATGACATGCGCGTCAGCCGCAAAGACCAGGCCGTTGGCTCCGGCGTTCATGTCCACAGACGGACCCGTATGGGATTGGGCGCCTGCCCCGGTGTATGGCAGACCATCCCCGAAATTGTAGGTCCAAATCACATCCCCTGTACTCTCCTCCAGAGCGTACATCTTCGATGAGTAGGTGCCACCTTCCACCCCTCGCTCATTGGCTGTGGAGAAGAACACCTTGCCCTCAACCACAGTGGGAGACCCGTGGATCCATCCCTCGGAGTCAGGTTCCCTGACAGGGCCCACATAGGTACCGGTGGCAAATGACCAGACCTCCTGGCCGTCGGCGTCGATGGCATACATATATCCGTCAAGGGAACCCACGAATATCAGATCGTCATGAAATACCGGGGAGTTCCTTTCCCAGCTGACAAGGGTATCAAAGGTCCATTCGATACTCCCGTCCCGGATGTCCAGGGCATAGACCACATCAGCACAGACATACAGGCGATTATTCGCCGCGTCAATTGCGGGAGTGGAATCTGGTGGAGCCGCGAGCCGGGTCTTCCAGATAAGCTCACCAGTGAAGTAATCCAGGGCAGATACATTGAGATCATTGCTGGCGATATAGACCACACCATCGACTATTGATGGCGACGATATGATTGCGTCCCCGGTCTCATGGACCCAGGTCGGTTCCGGTGTGTTGGTGAACGGCAATGTCGAAGAGGAATGACCAGCCCTCTCCAGATCCTTACAGTACATGGCCCAGTCGTCGTCGAAATCCTTTTCAACCAGCAGCCTGCCGATCACCGGTTCGGACCACTGGCCGGTATCATCTTTGACCCGTAAATAGATTATATGAATTCCTTTTTCCATCTCGGATGCCGATTTCCAGAAGTTCTTCTCGGTGGAGAGAACTCCCTCGTCAAGTGAAGAACTCCATTCATAGGCTATGATCGAACCGTCATCTTGCCCTTCCCCTTCCAGGAATACATCATCTTTGCCAATGACTATATGGGACGGCTCGATGGTGAGGATTCTGGCAACGGGTCTTGCGTTCCCGGTCTGGATCAAGAAGCTTGCCCTACCTTCGTTATCCGCGTAGCTGGTCTCCTCGGGATATTGCGATATCCTGACAAGCAGATCCAGCATGCCCGGTTCGTCAGGGACCCACTCCAGGATTGCCGTGGCCTTCTGGTCGAAAGGGCGTACCCGGTGAATTGTGGTGTTTCCCAGGAGATTCTCCGGTGTCGCCGAATTCCTGAAAAAGCTGACTGTAACATCCCAGGCGGACTTATTGCCGGTGTTGGTGACGGCGGCGAAAAGCTTCAAGCTGCCTCCGGCAAAGGCAGGAGCGCTGATATGGATGTCCCCGGGTTCGATGGCCGGGTTGACAGGAGGGACATATTCCGGATAGGAGAAAGCGTAGAGTCTGCCATCGTTGCTGCCCACATAGACCCGCTCGTCGTAGACCGCTGGAGAGGAATGGATACCGCTTCCTGTTTGATAACTCCATACTGAAGTATTGGTTGCTATATCGTGAACATAGAGCTTGCCATCGTCACTGCCGAAGATGACCAGGCCATCGGAAACTGCCGGAGACCCGAGAATGGAAGCGCCTGTCTCGAAGGACCAGATCACGCTGCCGTCCCCCTCGTTGAGGGCATAGATCCTCCGGTCGCTTGTGGTGGTGAAGACCTTTCCATCATGAATGGCGGCTGTGGAGAAGATATATCCAAATTCGCTGTCAAAGGACCAGACCACCTCTCCCTCCTCGAAGTTATCCACATCTGTTGGACTGTCACCATCGGTCTCACCCTCGATATCGAAGGCATAGAGCGTATTGACGTTGCCCACAAAGACCAGACCATTCTCACCCGCGTCAATATCGGCAGATGGGCCCGCACCGGAATCGTCAGAGGTGTAGGGAAGATCATTGCTGCCGAAGTTGTAAACCCAGAGGGCTTCACCGCTCTGGGCGTCAAGGCAATACATCTTTGACACATATGCGCCGCCGTCGTTCCCTCCTTCCTCCGCGGTGGTGAAATAGACCCTGCCGTCCACCGCCAGAGCAGTGCCATAGATCCAGCCCTCAGAGTCATCCTCGTGCTCATCACCCACATAATTACCGGTAAGGAACTCCCAGATGACCTCGCTGGCCTCGATCTCCCCGCTGCCATCGGGATCCACAGCCGGCACACAATACACCTTGCCGTTCAGCGAGCCGAAATAGACACGCCCGTCATCGTAGACCGGGGTGTTGATCTCGATATTTTGTTCCATGTCTGTATCGAACTTCCAGATAACCTCACCGCTTGAAAGATCGAGCGCATAGAACATGTCGTTGGCAATGTAGAGTTGATTGTTTTCCACATCCACGGTCATGGATTGCCAGACGAAAGCCTGGGGGAATCGGGCAGCCCAGATATCCTCGCCGTTGATGTGGTCCACGGCATGGAGCGTGGCAGTACCCGAGGCAGTGAAATAGACGATACCATCCACCACAACAGGGGGGGAATAGACCTGTGTATGGGCGTCGTAGGTCCAGATGGTGGTATTGTCCCTGTTGATGGATTCGTTGGTCACTCCCTGTCGTTCGAGATCCTTCATGAATGTGGGCCAGGGATCGTGTCCGAGAGAGTCCTCGGCCCGAATATCCACTGATACCACTACCAGTAGCGCCAATAGAGCCGCCGGCGCAAGCAATACCATGTGGTATCTCGGGATAATCGAGTTGACCATGGGTGGGAGGGTGACCCTTATGATATATATTTTGTCCTCAGTCTTTAATCTCTCTCTGCCGCATATTATAACTGAGGGGCTTGATATACCCAAGATTTCAAGATTCGGGTTCCATCGTCTGGCTTGCTCCGGCAGGGATGGCCGTTTCATCAATTCCGCCCGCGGCGTCCGGGGCAACCCCCATCATCCCCATAGCGGGCGGCTGTGTCGTTTCCGCCCCTGAAATCGTTGATCGATAGGTAATCCAACCGAAGACCTACGGACATTCCTGCCTAAAAAGTAAATTACCCGCAATAAATTCCTGCCCAAGAAGTAAATTATAAATACGATGACACCTATGTGGTACCATGTCCCATCTTGAGATCAAGAAGGTCAAAGATGTAGAGTACGCATCGTTTGTCAAGAAGATACGCATCATGGGAAACAGCCTCAGGATCTCGGAGCATATCGGAAAGAACGTCGCGACACTTAACAAGAGAGATTATTTAACAAGAAACCTGGACCCGATCTCCGAGAGGGAATTTGAACTGAGACGCCCCTATGTGGAAGAACTCGATATCACCTACAGCGACCAGCTACGATTCGATGTCGAAAGGTTGGCGATAAGGATTGACAACCTCTTGGAAGCAAAGGCTAACAGAGAGGGCGCCATGATCGAGTTTGCCAAGGAGTTCATCTTCAACTCGAACAATATCGAGGGCTCAAGAATTCCTGCCCAGGAAGTTAAAAAGATAATTGAGACCGGAGACAGCAGGTATCAGAATGCCAACGAAGTGAAAGAGGTGTACAATTCAATAGACGCGATGGATTATATTCAGCGAGGGTTCAAATTCAACATCCCTTCAACAAAACGATTATACTACATCCTGACCAAGGGCCTCCTGATGTCTGACGGTCTCCCATATCCAAAGGGCTTCAAGACCGTGAACAATATCGTGAATAACATGGAAACCACACCTCCCGAATCGGTGGTCCTAAAGCTGACAGAGCTCCTGGAATACTACAAGAAAAATAAAAAGAGGATACATCCCCTAAAACTTGCCCTGGATTTTCATCTGAAGTAT
>CAYSUX010000011.1:0-25942 GCA_964434315.1 uncultured archaeon | reverse complement strand
GGTGACCGGCTCCCGAGGCACGGGCAGCCTCCACATAGCCTTGCTGACGCACGATGAGCGCCTGGGAGCGGATTATCCGGGTGTAGCCGGGCCACCAGACGATGACCAGGGCCAGCATGATGTAGATGATGGATGGATTCTGGACCACCGCCACGATGGCCAGGGCCAGTACCAGCCCGGGAATGGCCAGGAAGACATCGGTGATGCGCATGATGGCCTCGTCGATCCGCCCGCCGAAGTAGCCGGCGGTGACTCCCACAATACTGGAGATGAGGGTGGCCGAGCCGACCACAACAACAGCCACGGCCAGGGAAACCCTGGCGCCCCAGATGATGCCATACCAGAGGTCCCAGCCCTTGTCGGTGGAGCCCAGTATGTAACCGTCCTCTCCCGGAGCCCTGAGGTCAACGCCCTTGCGGTCCTCGTAATGCTCCACCATGTGGTAGGGATCCTCGGCCTGGCGGTCGTTCTCCGGTGGCGCCAGAATGGGCGCGGCGATGGCCACGCTCACCACGAAGCAGATGAGGATGAAACCAAGCAGGGCCAGCTTGTTCTGACGCAGTAGCCGGGCCAGGCGGCGGTACTCGGTCAGACGGGGGACCCAGGCCTGTTTGATCCGGGGCCAGAGCTCACCCGAAGGGCTAATTCTCATCACCTCCCAGTTCGACCCTGGGATCCAGGTAGGCATAGAGGATATCGACGATGAGGTTGGCCATGATGTAGATCATCGCCGTCAACAGGGTGAAGCCCAGGATGGCGGCGGTATCCTGGGTACGGATGGCCAACACGGCCCACTTGCCCAGGCCCGGCCAGTTCCAGATGGTCTCGGTGAGCACCGAACCCGTGAGCAGCCCCCCGAAGACCAGTCCCATGTAGGTGGTCGTGGGAATGAGGGCGTTGCGCCGGGCATGGTCCCGGGTGACCTGACGGGCGCTGAGGCCCTTGGCCCGGGCGGTCCGTACATAATCCTGGCCCTGGGATTCCAGCATCGAAGAGCGTAGCAGGCGGATGATGGCCGCCATGGAAGCATAGGCCAGGGTGGTGGCCGGCAGGATCATATGGACGATGGCATCCTTCAGATGGGGCCAGGATAATGCGGCGATACTGTCGATGAGCATGTAACCGGTGGGTCTCGGAATGGGGTCGGTGTGGGTCCAAAGAATGGCATCGTATCGCTCACCGATGGGGAATGGGGATTCATCCCAGAATGGCTGGCCGTCCCATTGGTAGGCCAAATAGTACTTGAAGACCAGCGCCAGCCAGAAGATTGGGAGAGCAGATCCCAGCAGGGCGAAGAGGCGGATCACATGGTCTGGCAATCGATTGTGGTGGTTGGCCGCGTACACTCCCAGGGGCAAGGCGGAGAGAACCGATATCATCAGCGCCAGTAACGCCAGTTCAATGGTGGCCGAGAACTTGAGCTTGATGGCCTCGGTGACCGGCATGTTCACCGATTCGGAGTAACCCAGATCGCCATGGAGCAGGCCGTTGAGATAGGCCAGGTAACGCATGTGGACCGGGTCGTTCAGGTTGTACTTCTCCTCGATCTCCTGTATCTGCTCCTCACTCATCCGATCGTTGGTGTAGACCGCGGCCGGGTCACCCATGAACTGGGTCAGGGTGAAGGTGATGAGCGTAACACCCAGCAGGATGGGTATCACCAGCAAGAGCCGGCGCAGGACATACTCCCACAGCTTCATTGGCAAAAGGGGCAAAAGGGGCAGGGGTGAAAAGGATGCGGGGTGGTACGAAGGCATCCAAGGCTGTCGTCGTGATTCATCCGATCCGGGCTCGAAACTCGAGTCATTCATACCCGGGAGGCTTTGGCCGATAGGGAGCTCTCCTGTTCCGACCCCGCCTATGCCTCTCAATAAAAAATTCAAAAAATAAAATATAAATAGCCGGGTGACAAGGAGCTATTGCGCCACCTCGAACACAGGTGCCCATTCGATACCGGGTGTACGATAATGTTGCCAAAGCCGATGGCCGGACGGATCGCCCTCCTGATGACAATCCCTCTACTCGTTCTACCATTCCCGACAGCCATGGCCCAGGATAGCGACAACGACGGCCTGGATGACAGCGAGGAACAGAGCCTGGCCGGGAGGTTTGCCCCGATATTGCTTTTCTCGGATGGGGTGCTTTTTTTTCCGGTGGCGATCCAGTACCATCTGGACCGGTCGAATCTCAATCAGAGTCGGGATGGGGATGACCTTGTCGACGATAATCCCACGGTATCCGAGATCGGCGCCTACGACGACCCGGAAGGTCGGTTCTATCTG
Organism: uncultured archaeon; assembly: GCA_964434315.1. Classification (GTDB taxonomy): domain Archaea; phylum Thermoplasmatota; class Poseidoniia; order MGIII; family CAYLMJ01; genus CAYLMJ01. Next base: position 23,660 of record CAYSUX010000011.1, on the reverse strand, counting down.
GACAATCGCGAAGGGAGTCTCACCGACGACACCATCGCCGGTGACTACAAGGCTGCCGGGATGGGTTACACGGTCTATGCCAGGGTGGTCAGGGCCACCGGCGAGGACAAAAACTACACGGTCGTGCAGTACTGGTTGTTCTATGCCTTCAACCAGGGAACGCTCAATATCCATGAAGGGGATTGGGAGATGGTCCAGATCGTCCTTGGGGAGGCTCAGCAGCCCCTCGGGGCCATGTACTCCCAGCATGTCTCGGGACAGAGGGCCGATTGGTCCCAGGTCCAACTGAAAGGCGACCATCCGAAGGTCTATGTGGCCAGTGGCTCCCATGCCAACTACTTTCGCTCATACCAGGGCCGGATGGGGCTGGCTGCCGACGAGGTGGGCGATGACGGTAAGGTACTGGAGCCGGCCGATTACGAGCTGATACTGCTGGGCGAGGCAGGCGGCGGCAACCACGATGGTAACCAGGATTGGCTCGACTATGCCGGCCGATGGGGCGAGTATGGCAATGTCGATGATGGTGTCCAGGGGCGCCGTGGTCCCTTCGGCCCGGTCCACCGTGAGAACGGCACCATGTGGGGCGAGCCTCTGGCCTGGGGCGAGGGCCTGGACCAGCTCAACGACCAGTTCCTCAAGCTGGAATGGTTCCTGTACAACCTTGTCAACTACCTGCTGGCCATCTTCATCATCCTGCTCTGTCTCAAGCTATTCCAGATATACCGGCGCTCCAACAAGACCGGTCTGGGACCCAGGGTCTGTTCCATGCTCTACATCGACGGGGCCAACGGCCACAGCCTGGCCAATCTGATGGCTCTGGTGGCCCTGGGATTGGCCTGCTACTCGCTTTTCACCCCCTGGTACGGGGTTTACGTGGATATCGAGGTGGGCGGCTACAACACCGACGGTGAGGTCCAGGTACTGGACATCGACGGTGCGGATGGGGTGACCATCAACCGGCTGGAGAGCAATGGCGGTCTGGTCCAGATGGTCGGTTTCCCCCTGCCCTTCGCCATCATCCTGTCCATAGGGCTCGTGTTCCTCGTCCTGGCCACCATCGGCCTCCAGAAGGGGCGTAAGCTGGGCCGCAAATACATCATGGGCGGCATCAAGCTGCTCATTCCCATCGTCATCATCCTGGTGATAATCGCTCAGGCCGCCTCCATGGCCGAGAATTCCCCTGCCGAGCTGCCCGATGAGGCCGCCGATGTGCTGGGTCATGTCAGCGATTCCCCGGACGGGGGAGAGGATACGGTACCCATCCAGGAATACGGGGAGGTCAAACTCCGCTGGGGCCTGGAAAAGGGCGGCAAACTGTTGGCCCTGTCGGGGCTGCTCTTCCTGGGGGCCGGGATCGTGCTGCAGATGACCGGGGGCAAGTTGTTCGAGGGAAAGCGGGAGAAGAACAGGGAGAAGGATAGGAATAGGGATATGGACAGGGACAGTATCGGGGGATGGAAAGAAGATGAACAGAAGGACTCTCGCCCACCTCAATAGGCCTTATCCTGGAAGACATACCGGGGATTGCCGGTCAGGAAGCCCTTGACGTTTATGGGCTGGCCGATATGAAGCCCCAGGTCGTCGATGTTGAACTCCCTGAATCGATCATCATGGGTCGAGCCATGCATCTTGAGCACCATCAGGCCTCTGAGCAACTGCCCCATGGACTCCACGTAACGCATCTGGATATCGGTGTCGATGAACTGGGTCAATTGCCGATCGATGGCTGTGCGCTCGCCGGTGAGGGTCGTCTTGGTGACCACCAGAGCGGCCAGTTCCTGTCGTCTCAGCCAGGAGGCAAATAGGATCAGGAACTCGTTGAAGCCCTGCTCGGTGGCTACCCGGGCCAGTACCGAGAGACAGTCGATGACCAGTCGCTGGGGTTTGAACTCCTCCACCGCCTCCATCATCCTGAGCAGATGCTCTTCCAGGCTGGCGGCCTCGGGTTCGTGGGAGACGATCCTGATAAGTCCCTGTTCCTCGAGTTCGGGAAGGTCGATCCTCCACCCTTCCAGGTACTCGGCAAGCTTCTCCCGGCTCTCCTCGAAGGATACATAAAGACCCCGGTGACCATGGTTGGCGCCTTTGAGCAGGAACTGGCTGGCCAGCAGGGTCTTGCCCACCCCTTCGGGTCCCGAGACCAGGATGTTGGACTGGGTGAAGAAACCGCCTCCGCACATCTGGTTGAGCTCGTCGATGCCCGTATCGATGCGCTCACCGGCGGCCAATTCCGGCACATTGTCGCTGGACAGGGGCAAGATGACGATGCCCATACCGGGCTGTATGGTGTAGGGGGTCTCGCCCCGTTTGTGGTCCACGCCCCTGAACTTGACGATCTCGATGGTCCGGCGTCGATGGCGGCCCTCCCTGAGATTGCTAAGAACGATGACGTTGTGGGCGGCGTACTCGCCGATGCCCAGCTTTGTGATGCGACCCTCCTCCCGGGAGCGCTCGCCGGTGATGATGACCGTCACCCCCTTGGCGTTGAGGGCTGCCCCGATGTTGATGAACTCGGTACGCACCTCGGTCGTCTGGGCGAACTTGATCATCTTGACGATCATCGAATCGATGACAACCCGCCTGGCGTTGATGGCTCTGATGGCCTGCCCAAGCTCTTCGATAAGGCTTCCCACATTGTAACCATGGATGACCAGACTCTCCTTCTCCAGATGGGATGAGGCGTCCACGAAGGTCCATTTACCAGCGGCCTCCCAGGCCGCGATGTCCCAGCCGAAGCCGGCCATGTTGGCCCTGATATCCTCGGGACTCTCCTCGAAGGTGACAAAGACACCGGCCTGGTCGAAGACCTCGATACCCCGGGCCAGGAACTGGGCGGCGAAGGTGGTCTTGCCGCTGCCGGCGGTGCCGGAGACCAGGGTGGTGCGATTGCGGGGTAGGCCCCCTTTTGAGATGATGTCGAAACCGGGGATGCCGGTGGCTAGCCGTTCTACGCCGGCCGGGCTCTCGTTCTTGTTCATGAATCTTAACCTCGAACATTGATGGCTTATGATCATTGATTATTGATTATTGATTATTGATTATCTAATCGATGGCTTGATGATCCGATCCAATAGGAATTCACAATAATATAAGGTCGTGTCAGTGTGGTAAAAAATGACAAATAATTAAAAAAATGGTTGACGGCGATCCAGGGTTCCCGTGGACTCGCGTACCACAGTACAGCCTGGAACGCTGGTGGACTTAACTGCCGTGTTCGGGATGGGAACGGGTGTACCCCCACCGCTATGGCCGTCAAACCGGCGCCACCATCAAGGGTGGATATTTAAGGCTTCGCAAGCTTCCAGCTTCCTTCAAGCTTCCAGCTTTACTTGCTTCTTGCTTGGCTCGTGAGGTCATGGGGCTGTGGACGACAGGCGGCAGGCGGCGGGCGGAACGACGGTTGCCTGGGAGGCAAATCACAAATACAGATTATCGGATATGGTCTTGAAGCAAGATGTCCCGGCATAATGAAAAAGCTGGACCAGGAGGCCTACCGAGAATTGAACCGCCCCGATCCGTGGCCCAGGCGTCGACCATGGCTCTGACCCTGGCCCTGTTGGTCGCCCTCATCGTCTTGGTGGGGCTCTCACTGTCGGCCACGGCGATCTATAATGAGAATCAGTTGGGATCAGGGGATTATTACAGGTACACCCTGCAAGATTCCAACGAGAATGACCGGGCCGAGGGTAGGTTCGAGGTTCTCAATGGCTCCCAATGCGATATGTACATCATGAGCCAGGAAGAGTATGGGAAGTACCGGGACGGCGAGCGGTTCAAGCCCTCATTTACGGCCGAGAGCACCAATCAAACCGATTTCAACTGGACCCAACCCGACGGCCAGCTCTACCACATTCTGGTGGATAACTGGGACAACGGGAACGTCGGAGACACCAAGCCCGATGGTAATGTGACCTATTCCATCCTCTATTTTCTGAAGGAGGGCGAAAAAGTCGAGGATGATTTCGAGCTCAACTGGACCACTTTGGCCATCTGTGCCGGTGTCGTCCTGGTGGTGCTGGTCATTTTCGTGGCCCTGGTGGTGAAGTTCGACAAGCCAAACCTGGTGGACCCACGACACAACTACCCCGGAACCGGGTACCAGCCGGCCTCCCGCCCCGGCATGGGCCACCCCCCCTCATACGATCGGCCGCCGCCTGAGCTTTCGAGTGGGACATACGACGCGACAGTTGGCCGGGAGCCGGGTTTGCCACAGATGCCACGGACGCCCAAGCCACCGACCGCTCCGGTTCCCGCCGCGCCAAGGGTCCCGAGGCCACCGGGGCCGCCGACCCGATCGAGCTATGGGTCGATGCCGGATACCGAGCCGGTCATCCATACCTGTCAGCGCTGTTTCGAGCGTTTTGCCGCGGACCGCCTGGGCCGGAGCCAGACCATGGCCTGCCCCTACTGCGGTGAGGTGGCCGATATCTATGCCTGAGCCCTGGATGGCATTATTTTTATTTTGGTACCAGACCCATCCCAGGCCCCAAAACCATATTGGGTTGTCGGGCTAGGGCTACGACCCTATGGCATCCCTGGCATCCCTGGCATCCTTGAATGGCCGGCCCGCCCCCGACTCTTCGGCTACCGCTGACCGCCCATGGCCTTGCGCCTGCGCCATATCGCACCCGGATATGGACGCCCTCCACCGTGAACGGGAGGCTATGGGATGAAGGGGCGCCTGGCGATAATCGCCGCCGCCATCCTCTGGAGCACCAGCGGCTTCTTTGTCAAGAGTCCCACCCTGTCGGCCATAGAGCCGGTGGGCGACCGGGGTCTGCTGATCGCCTGCTGGCGTTGCTTCTTCGCCGTTCTGGCCCTGCTGCCTTTGCTGGTCTGGCAAGGTCGGCATAGCGGGCAGGCCGGGGTTGATCCGGGTGCTCCGGGTGCTCCGGGTGCGCGCGCAAAGAAGAACGGCAAGCCGGAGGAACAAATCAAGGTCAGGGCCATGGCCATGGCCCGCTCCGGCCGACTCAAAGGTTGGCTGTCTTTGGTGGCCTTTTTCGCGGCGATGAACCTGCTCTTCGTGGCCGCCATGACTCGGGCTCCGGCCGGGGATGTCATCTTCCTGCAGTACATGGCTCCGCTGTGGGTGCTCATCGGCGGCTACCTTTTGTTACGGGAGCGACCGGTACGAACCAATCTGGTGGCTCTGGGCTTCGGCCTGGCCGGTGTGCTGATCATCGTCCAGGCCTCCATCGATACCGATGAGGTCGTGGGGGCCTTGCTGGCCCTGGGCGCGGGGGTGGCCTATGCCGGGGTCATCCTGAGCCTCCGGCAGCTCAAGGAGGAGGACCCGGTGAAGCTCATCACCGTCTGCCTGCTGGCCAGTTGGTTATCTCTGCTGCCCTTTGCCTTGCCGGCCACAGCCAGGCTGGAGGCGACCCAGTGGGCCTGGATAGCGGCCCTGGGCCTCGTTCAGATGGCGGCGCCCTATGTCATCTTCGCCTGGGGTCTCAAGAGTGTCACGGCCCAGGAGGGCGCCCTCATCACCCTGCTGGAGCCGGTGCTCAACCCCCTCTGGGTCCGGGCCGTCTGGGGCGCTGCGATATCTGCGCACACCATCGTGGGAGGCGGGCTCATCCTGGCCGGACTGATCTTGAGGTGTCTGCTGGGAGAGGGAAATGGGAATGGGAAAGAACAAAGGAAGGGAAATGGTGTTGTAGGTGTGGGTGAGGGTGATGGATGATGGTGAGTGTTCATCTGCCGTCATGTAAAGCAGTCACAAGACCCGCCGTAGCCGGGGCCGCCACGCGCTGCGTCATAGCCAGGCCCGCCCGCTGCCATGCCGAAGCCGGGTCCAACGCCGGCGGCGGCCACCGTCATGCCGTTTACAACCAAACGGCCAATAGGCCAATGAGCCAAGTCCGCCAAGGGTAATTGGCTGGCTGGCGCTTCCAAGCCGCTCGCGATAGCCGATGACCCCGGTGCTCGCGATAGCCGTTCACCTCGCGCCCGGTAGAGAGCTCTTTTGGACCTGGTCAGAGCAAAAACAGGGTGTGGATGACCGACCCACCTACGCAGAAGAGGGTCCAACTCCCCCTTGCAGGCCATCATAGGTCCGGTTCGGTATGAACAAAGTTGGGATCTCTCACATTCGCGATTATGGTCCCATTTTCTCCCTTGATCTCCCTTGATGGCCCTATCGATTAATATATTGGTTGTGCTTTTCAGGGTTCGGGGACCATAGTATGCCACGCGCACCTCAGAATGTCCAACTAGCGCTAGTTCTGACCATCGTCTGTATCCTGTTTGCCGGAGCCATCGCCATCCCCATCGGCCAGGATCAGGGAGACAGGGACACTATCACCACCCTAACCTACTCGGATGACGGACCGGTCGAGGGGCAGGAATTGCCCACCGATCCGGAAGCGACGGACGCCGCGCCTTATGCGCCCGCAGCTTCCGCCACCACCACTCCCCCTGTCGAGACCGAGATCACCGTTGTCCCCATCGAATCGAGCAGTGAGGGGCTTACCTTCTTCGAGGCGGGGTTGCCCGATCTTGGTGCCGGTGATGATACTCTAACGGTCATCCTCCTGCTCATTATCCTTATCCTGATACTTGTGATAATCGCCATACTGCTTCGCCATCGAGAGGCGATCTTCGGTGGCTACGGGATGCCTGATGATGGCCGGGAACAGCAGTTTGCCGACATCGCCGACTCGGAGCCCGAGAACTGTATCTATTGCGGCGCCACCGAGAAGCTCACCCGCGAGCATGTGGTGCAAAAGGGCCGGGAGCCGGAGGCGGCCTGCACCGGTTGCCATCTTTCCAGAAGCGACAGGGAGCTGGAGGAGTGGCTGGAATACATCAAGGAGAACAGGGAGGACAAATGGGAGGCCATCGTCGAGCACAACAAGGGTCGACGAGGCGAGGTGCCGGAACATGTCCACGCCCTGCGAGACAAGCGCCCCGACACCTGCGTCTACTGCGGCTCCCATGAGGACATCCGCGAGACCACCATCATCGCCGCCGACAAAGGCGGCAAGAAGCCGGTGTCGGCCTGCGGGCAATGCTTCAGGTCCAAGGGCACCAAGGCCCTGATGGAATGGCTGCGCTGGACCAGGGAGAATCGGCCCGAGCGATGGGAGCCGATGGTCGAGTTCAACAAAGGCAAGCGGGGTGAGGTACCCCGGAAGGTCCAGAAGGTCAGGGATGAGCCGACCAGGGAGATCGAAGAGAAACCGACTCAGCCGGCACCCGGCGACAAAAAGAGCTCCCCCTCGGGGGTCGGGAAATCCGGGATCCCAAAGGTCCAGCAACCCGGGACCAATGCCGCCGCCACAAAGAACGAAGCCACGAAGAATGATATGGCCCAAGTGGCCCAAGCGGCCAAGGGACCCGAGGAGTGCGTCTACTGCAGCTCCAACGCGATGATAACCCGCAAACATGTGATGGAACCGGGGCAGAGACCGGTGATGGCCTGCGCCAAGTGCAACCTCTCCAAAGGCAAGCGGGAACTGATGTACTGGCTCTACTGGGTCAAACAGAACCGACCGGATCGATGGGAGGTCATCACCGCCCACAACAAGGGCAGACGGACAAAGCTGGCCATCAATATCCGCAAGGTGCTCAACGACGTATCCGAGGGGCAAACGCAAGCAAAGCCCAAAGCCAGGGCCAAGGCCAAGACCAAGACCAAGACCGGAACCAGGTCAAAAGCACAGACCAGATCGGAAGCTGGACCAAAGGTAAAACCCAAGACCAAAGCCAGGGCAAAACCAGGGCCAAAGGCCGCAACCAAGCCGGAAGCAAAGGCCAAGCCGAAGCCAAAGCCCGAACCTCGGCCGAAAGCGAAACAAACCCCAAAGGCCGATACCAAGGGTTCCGGGTCCTGTATCTACTGCGGCGCCACCGAAAAGCTAACCGGTAACCACAGGATAGCCGCCGGTCGCAAACCGGTGGTGGCCTGCACGAGCTGTAATCTATCCAAGGGCAAGAAGACCCTCATGGAGTGGTTGCGATGGATCAAGGAGAAGAAACCCCAACGATGGGAGACCTTCTGCGAACACAACAAGAGCAAACAGGGCGAGGTACCCAAGAAGGTCCAGAAGATACGTGACGAGTAGGCCCTTCCCGGTCCAGGTTTGGCCGTAACAGTCAAAACACCCTCATGAATACCAGGCCCATGAACATGGGGACTTCACGTGGGTCAGCTCGCCGCTTTGGCTGGGCAAGACCCCTGTTAGTATGCATGACACTCCTGGGAACGCTCATGGTTCCAAGTTGTGTCGCAGGGACAACGGTCGAAACCTATTCGACAGGCGCTTATGGCCACAATTTCGAGATGTCGGATGATGGTCGGTATATCGTGGTTCTGAGTCAGGGACTCATAGCCCTTTTTGAACGGGGTAACCCGAAACCCCTGTGGAACATCACGGTGAGAACAGAGACCGATCACATCGCCATCTCCCCCAACGGGGAGTACATCGCATTTAGCGGAAATTATCAATTGCGGCTCTTATCTCGAGAGAGTTCCACCCCCATTTGGAACAAGACCTTCGATAGTGATGAGGAATACATCAACGATATCGATTTCTCCAACGACGGCTCTGAGATGGTCGTGTGCACCGCCATCTGGGGCGGTACCACCAAGATCTATCTCTTCGAGGGGGAGAGTCCGGATCCGGTCTGGAACTACGACGTGGGCTCCCAGCATGACCCCGAAGCCGTCATATCCGGCGACGGAGAGTATATCCTGGTCCAGCATGGCTCCAGGATCCTGTATTTTAACACTGACAACGCGACACCGGTCTGGGAAAACACCTTGGGTGGCTATGTGGCGTCTATGGCCATCTCGGATAACGGTGACTTTGCCGTCGTGGGAACCGGCGTCGCTCAGAACAAGCTCTATCTCTTTGAAAAAGCCAGCTCCACGCCCCTGTGGAACTACACCACCGCCGGGACCGTCTACTCTGTGGATATCACCGGGGATGGTAACTACCAGGTTGCCACCTCAGGTAGCCATGTGCTGTACTTCGACAAAGCCTCTTCGAAACCCTTGCGCAATTACACGGTGGTGAAAGCATACGGAACCTCCCCTGGAACTGCCATGTCCGTGGATATCTCCGATGATGGGAAATTGATCGCCGCCGAGGCCAACAACAACGACACCCTGCTCTATCGCGCTGATCGGGATGGATACGTCTGGTATGACCAACCTCCGGCGGCAACCTACACGATCAGGCTCACAAGTGATGGAAAGTACCTGGCCGCCAGCACCGGGGAAGCTGTGTATGTCTACTCTGATTTCAAATTCGATGATGATGATGAAAATGACGAATTACCCTGGATACTCATCGCAGGCCTGATGTTACTGCTGGTCATCGTGGTTGCCGTTGTAATGGCCCAACGTAGGGGTCTCTTCGCCGCCAAACCCAAGCAGAAGCCGAAGCCAAAGCCCAAGGCCGCTCCCGCCCCTGCCCCGGCCAGGAAGGAGCCGAAGAAGGACGACGACGATATCGATCTGACCCACTGCATCTACTGTGGCTCCACCAGGAGCCTCCACAAGGGTCATCTCATCGCCCCGTCGAAGGGCGGCCAGAAACCGGTCTCGGCCTGCGGGACCTGCAACACCTCCAAGGGCAAGAAGGCCCTGATGGAGTGGTTACGCTGGGTGAAGAAGAACAAAGCCGACCAATGGGAGGAAATAATCGCCTTCAACAAGGGCAAGCGGGGCGAGGTGCCCAAGAAGGTGCAGAAGATACGGGATGAATAGGCCCTTCCCGGCCCAGGTTTGGCCGTAACAGTCAAAAGCCCCCCGCCATTCCCAGATTCATGACCATGGGGACTTCACGTGGGTCGACCCGCCTCTCTGGCCGGGTTTGGCTCCTGCTTGCCATTGCAATCTTTCTCACCTTCCCGGTTCAGAGTGTCCAGGCCGAGGAACCACCGGCCAAGGAGTCCTTGTGGTCCTACGAGAACGATGCCGGTCGTCTCTGGTCGATCTCCATGTCCAACGACGGGAAACACCTGGCCGCGGTGGGAGCCGGGAACAGGACGGTGTTCTTCCAGACCGACAGCTCGACCCCGGCCTGGGTCGATAATACCACAGCGGCCTCCCAGATGGTCAGGATCTCGGGCGATGGGAACTATATCGTGACCTCCGCCTGGTTTGACCAGGAGGCCTACCTCTACGGCAAGGACGGGCCTACCCATCTCTGGACCAACGACGACATCCTGAGCGTGGCCATCTCCGATGATGGCTCCTACATGGTGGGCGAGCGGCCCTCGGCAGCCAGCAAGATATACCTGCTGGGCAAGGACAGTGGTACGCCCATCTGGACCTGCGAGGATTACTCGAGCACCTCCGAGGTGGACATCTCGGGTGATGGTCAGTACCTGGTGGCCGGGAGCTTCCAGGACAACAATACCACCCTCTCGCTCTTTAACAAGGACTCCTCCACCGCGGTATGGGACTCCACCATCGATGGCCTGGGCGCCTACCAGTTGCTCAAGATATCCGCTGACGGCAACTACATCATGGCCTCCTCGTCATATGGTCCCGTGGTATTCTGGAACCGGAACAGCTCCACACCGCTATGGCAGTACAACACCACCGCGTTCCCCAAAAGGGCGGCCATCTCGGCCGACGGCGCCTATATCGCGGCTACCACCAGCGGCGCCCTCTACCTCTTTCACAAGGATAGCCCGACGCCGCTATGGACATTCCACAAGCAGAAGATGGCCCGGGTGGCGTTATCGGGGGACGGCAAGTACCTGGCACTCTCCACCAACGAGGACAACTGGAAGACCGGCAAGGTCTACCTCTTCGATACCGGTAGCTCGACACCGTTGTGGAATCTCACCCTCACCAACACCACCGTGGAGAGCCTGGCCATGGCCCGCAACGCCGAACTGCTGGCCGTGAGCACCGATGACGGCAAGATCCACCTGCTGGACTTTGCGGTCCCCTCCGCAGACCCTCCCGAGGAAGAGGAAGAAGAGGACGATGATGGATTCCCGTGGCTCTACCTGATCCTCCTCCTGGTTGTCGCGGCGATGGTCGCCGTCGGTTTCCTGATGACCCGAAAGGGAACCCCGGCCAAACCCAAGCCGAAACCCAAGGCCACGCCGCCTCCCTCCGACGATATCGACCTGACGCACTGCGTCTACTGCGGCTCCACCAAGAGCCTCCACAAGGGTCATCTCATCGCCCCCTCCAAGGGGGGCCAGAAACCGGTCTCGGCCTGCGAGACCTGCAACACCTCCAAGGGCAGGAAGGCCCTGATGGAGTGGCTGCGCTGGGTGAAGAAGGAGAAGCCGGACCAGTGGGAGACCATCATAGCCTTCAACAAGGGCAAGCGGGGCGAGGTGCCGCGGAAAGTACAGAAGATACGGGATGAATAGGATGTGATGAACATGAGGATCAACAAGATAATCTGCGCGTTGGTATTGGCCTGCACCATCGGGGCAGTGGGCATCATTGTGATGTCCGAGGATGGCCGGGCCGAGGCGAAGGAGCCCACCTGGACCTACACCACCGGTGATGACATTGGTTCGGTGGCCGTATCCGCGGATGGGAAGTACATCGCCGTCGGTTCCGATGACGACAAGCTCTATCTCTTCAGCCGGGACAACTCGACGCCCCTTTGGAACTACACCGCCGGTGATAATATCTACGCTGTGGCCATCTCGGACGACGGCCAGTACATCGCCGCCGGGTCCATCGACCACAATGTTTACCTCTTCAACAGGGACAGCTCGACACCACTATGGAACTACACCGCCGGCTGGTCCATTCTGGATGTGGCGATCTCGGCCGACGGCCAGTACATCGCCGCCGCGGGATGGGACAGTAGACTATATCTCTTCAACAGGAACAGCTCGGCCCCTCTGTGGATCCACAACGTCGGCCATGATGTGGACAAGGTGGCCATTTCGGACGACGGCCAGTACATCGCCGCCACGGCCCATGATGCCAGGGTCTACTTCTACAGCCGGGAGAGCTCGACACCCCTCTGGTCCAACGCCACCGGCGATCGGATGTGGGGCCTGGACATGTCGGCCGATGGCGAGTACATAGTCGTGGGCTCCAACGACCACAACATCTACCTCTACGACAAGGACAGCTCGACTCCGCTCTGGAACTACACGGTCAATGGCCAGGCCTGGCGAACGGTCATTTCGTCCGATGGCCGCTACATCGCCGCCGGGAGTGCGCTCCACCAGATGTACCTGTTCGAGAGGGACAGTCCAACTCCCCTCTGGTCTTACGACATCGGCCAATCTATTGTGTCCGGATTGGCGATCTCGGCGGATGGCGGGTATATCGCGGCCGGAACCTTCGATGAGGATGTCTTCTACTTCAACCGGGAGAGCTCGACACCCCTCTGGAACTTCACCACCGAAAACAATGTGGACTCGTTGGACATGACCTCCGACGGCAGGATGGTTGTCGTCGGCGATTGGAACGGCACGGTATACGTCTTCCTCGAGGAGAAGGAAGAAGAAGATGACGAGGACGATGATGGATTCCCGTGGCTCTACCTGATCCTGCTTCTAGCCGTGGTGGCGGTCGTTGCCGGAGCCCTCCTCATGACCCGCAGGTCCCCGGCCAAACCCAAGGCCACCCCGCCTCCCTCCGACGATATCGACCTGACGCACTGCATCTATTGCGGCTCAGGCCGGAATCTTCACAGGGGCCACCTCATCGCCCCCTCCAAGGGCGGCCAGAAACCTGTGAGCGCCTGCGAGACCTGCAACACCTCCAAGGGCAAGAAGGCCCTGATGGAGTGGCTGCGCTGGGTGAAGAAGGAGAAGCCGGAGCAGTGGGAGACCATCATAGCCTTCAACAAGGGTAAGCGCGGCGAGGTGCCCAAGAAAGTGCAGAAGATACGGGATGAATAGAAGATGATTAGCATGAGGATCAACTATATTATCTACGCATTGGTATTGGCCTGCACCATCGGGGCGGTGGGCCTCATTGTGATGTCCGAGGATGGCCGGGCCGAGGCGAAGGAGCCCACCTGGACCTACACCACCGGTGATGACATTGGTTCGGTGGCCGTATCCGCGGATGGGAAGTACATCGCCGTCGGTTCCGATGACGACAAGCTCTATCTCTTCAGCCGGGACAACTCGACGCCCCTTTGGAACTACACCGCCGGTGATAATATCTACGCTGTGGCCATCTCGGACGACGGCCAGTACATCGCCGCCGGGTCCATCGACCACAATGTTTACCTCTTCAACAGGGACAGCTCGACACCACTATGGAACTACACCGCCGGCTGGTCCATTCTGGATGTGGCGATCTCGGCCGACGGCCAGTACATCGCCGCCGCGGGATGGGACAGTAGACTATATCTCTTCAACAGGAACAGCTCGGCCCCTCTGTGGATCCACAACGTCGGCCATGATGTGGACAAGGTGGCCATTTCGGACGACGGCCAGTACATCGCCGCCACGGCCCATGATGCCAGGGTCTACTTCTACAGCCGGGAGAGCTCGACACCCCTCTGGTCCAACGCCACCGGCGATCGGATGTGGGGCCTGGACATGTCGGCCGATGGCGAGTACATAGTCGTGGGCTCCAACGACCACAACATCTACCTCTACGACAAGGACAGCTCGACTCCGCTCTGGAACTACACGGTCAATGGCCAGGCCTGGCGAACGGTCATTTCGTCCGATGGCCGCTACATCGCCGCCGGGAGTGCGCTCCACCAGATGTACCTGTTCGAGAGGGACAGTCCAACTCCCCTCTGGTCTTACGACATCGGCCAATCTATTGTGTCCGGATTGGCGATCTCGGCGGATGGCGGGTATATCGCGGCCGGAACCTTCGATGAGGATGTCTTCTACTTCAACCGGGAGAGCTCGACACCCCTCTGGAACTTCACCACCGAAAACAATGTGGACTCGTTGGACATGACCTCCGACGGCAGGATGGTTGTCGTCGGCGATTGGAACGGCACGGTATACGTCTTCCTCGAGGAGAAGGAAGAAGAAGATGACGAGGACGATGATGGATTCCCGTGGCTCTACCTGATCCTGCTTCTAGCCGTGGTGGCGGTCGTTGCCGGAGCCCTCCTCATGACCCGCAGGTCCCCGGCCAAACCCAAGGCCACCCCGCCTCCCTCCGACGATATCGACCTGACGCACTGCATCTATTGCGGCTCAGGCCGGAATCTTCACAGGGGCCACCTCATCGCCCCCTCCAAGGGCGGCCAGAAACCTGTGAGCGCCTGCGAGACCTGCAACACCTCCAAGGGCAAGAAGGCCCTGATGGAGTGGCTGCGCTGGGTGAAGAAGGAGAAGCCGGAGCAGTGGGAAACCATCGAGACCTTCAACAAGGGCAAGCGGGGCGAGGTGCCTAAGAAAGTGCAGAAGATCAGGGACGAGTAGAGGCTTCACCTTCATTATGTATGTGAATTACAACTCCCGGGTCTTGGCGTCGTTCTGTCGTCCGGCCACCTATAGGTGATGTGACCGGTAGGCCAATACCGAGCACTTCCCGGGTGGGTGAGTTCGTCGTCGTGACGTGAGTTCGTCGTCTGTTGATCTGCCGGTGAGTCTGGGAAGAACTAATCTTTAGTCCCATTTTCATCTGCGGCATGATCTCCTGCTTTATCCTCTGCTTGGCTTGCCTCGATCAGGTCCTTCTTGGTGACCAGCACCAGCCCGTTCTTGAGCGTGACCCAGCGCAGGGAGTCACCTTCATTGAGTTCCAGGTTGTGGAACGCCTTGGAAGGGACCGTGCTACGGTGACGATATTCGTCCACTGAAAGGGCCGTCTCCTCGATGTGGAGGACCTCCCCGATGGGGATTTTAGAGATATCGAAAGCTGCCAGATGGCCACCCCGGATGATCCACCAGATCAATACGACCCCTGATATAAACAATAGGGCCAACAGCAGCAGGATGGCATGGCCGGGTTTATCGGATTTCTCATCGGTCTCCCCGGTACCGCCGATGTTGAAGATTATCTCCTTGACCGCTCCGTTGCTGCCGTAGCTGGCCATTATCTCCTCGGTAGTCAGGTTCCGGCTGTAAAGAACCACTGCATCCATACTGCCGTGGAGGCCCATGGTTCCCCTCTCGTCGTTGCCCAGGTAGCTGTAGTAGGCAAAGGCTTCTCCGATCCAGAAGGCGGAGGCATTGGCAACGCGCAGGCCGTCGAGGTATAGTTCCAAACTACCACTGGAATTCCAGGTACAGGCCACATGATGCCAGTCGGTAAGGCCCGCAATATCGGCCTCGAGGGTACTGTTCCCGATCCGGAAGGACAGCCGGTCATCCTGGTGCCGAACCAATGAGAGCCCGAAATGGAAGTGGTCATTGATCTCTTCGCCGCTCAGCGGCCGGTTGTAGATCAGGACCTCGTCGATCTTACCCTGGTAATGGTGATTCTCGTTGTTATCGTGGAACCTGCCGATGTAGAGTTCGTTGGCCGAGGTATGGGTCCAGTCGATACCCCCCGAGGCCGCCGTGCCGCTGCCCTGCTCGACCCCATCGATGTAGAGCCGCACCTTGGAACCATCGTAGACCCCCACCATATGGTACCAGGTGTTGGTCTGGGGTGAAAAGCCCGGGCTGTTGGTGAATCCCGAGGAGCCGGTGGCCACCCGGAACCTGACCTGCCCCGAGTGGAAGTAAAGGTCGTAGCCCGACTCGCGATCCGAGGTATCATAGGCATAGCTCACGATACTCTCCCAGTCCGACATGGATTGGATGTTGACCCAGCACTCCACCGCTATGTGATCGGTTGGCCGCAAGCTCGGTTCTTTGCCTCCCGAGACATAGGCCGAAGCACCGTTGAATGTGCCCGACCTCCCATACCGGCCCCAGTAATGGGTGGTGGCGCCGTCCCGGCCTCGGCCGTCGTTCTTGCCGATGCTGGCGTCCTTAACTTCATAGAACCGATTGCTCCAGCCGTACTCGTTCATTCTCCAGTGACCCACCAGACCCTCGTCGTTGTCGGGCAGCTCCGCCGGCGCCGAGAAGATGGCCTCCTCCTGGCTACCGTTCATGGGATCGAGATGCAGCCAGGTCTCGAAAGTACCGGCCGTGGTGGAGAATCCGGCGGTCTCGGTCCTCATGTGGTGGTCGCTACCGTTGAAGGTCATAGCCTTGTCATTGACGCCGCTGTCGTTGCGGATAGCCCCGCTGATCTCTGCGTCCCTGAACCAGGAACTCCGGTCCTGGGCGATATCATCGTACTCGTCGTCGTCGAAGCCCCAGTAGGCCAGAAAGTCCCTTTCGGGCATGGCGTTGTAGTTCTGGACCCAGTAGTTGATGGTCTGGAATCCGATACTCGGCGACATGCGGTAGTTGTAGACGAACATCCCGTAGAAGTAGCCGTGAGTCTGCCAGTCCTTTGAGTTCTTGATATCGCCCACCGTGCCCCGGTACTGGGTGGACTCCCCCACCGTGAGCCCGAAGACGTTCTTCTGAAAGACCCCGTAGCTGGCCGAGAAACCGACCCCGCCCACGGAAACCCCGGCCTCGACCTCGAAGCTCATGGACCTGGATTCCTCGGTCAGGTCCGACTCCTCCAGAGCGATGGTGACGGTGCTGGTGGCCGAGCCCTGGCCCACGTACTCCAGGTTTGATTCCCAGCCGGGGTAGGTCATGAGGAGGTCATTCTTCTCCTGAACCGTGGGATAGGACCAGACCGCGCCCGGCCGATGGGTGAAGGTCTTCCGGTCGATGGGGGAGGCGCCGGGGAGGTGGTTGAAGTGGTCCACCGTGGTCTTGAATATCGACGGCCCGTCGGGGGTGACCGGGATATCGAGGGTCATGAAGGTACCCACAAGCGTTGGGTCCGGATGGGCCAGGATCTCATAGATGTAGTTCTCGTACATGGTGGCTTCGTAGATGGCCACGTCGTCGGGATATCCGCTCTCGTAGCTTGTGCCGTAGGTCTCCAATGACTCGTGGGTCTCGGTTATCGAGAATTCCGTGGAGAGGGTCGCGCTCACCGATGCGCTCACGATGCCGAAGGGATCACCGGCCTCGTAGGACACGGTGGCCGAGGCTGTGCTGCCCACCTCGTGAGACCGCGTCTCTCCCTGGAAGACCTCGGTGCCGTATGCGGTACCGCTCTTATCCCTGTTCTGGTCGATACCCTCCACCACCGGAGGGGTTGCCATGACCACGAGGGCTCGTGGATCGGTGATGGTCCTTGTGACATTGCCGGTGAAACCGATCACCAGGCCGTCACCGTCGAAGTCTCCCAAGGCCATTACCGAGCGATCGGAGGTGGTGTTGAGGCTCCAGGTCTCGACCTCCGAGTAGGTCCCCTCCTTGGAATCGTAATCCATGGCCCATCCCTTGACCTTTTGAGCTGTGTCGTCATGGGCGAAGATCACAACCTCGTCGAGCCCGTCACAATCGATATCTCCCATGGATACCTGGGGTCTTTTGTAGTCGTAGGGATTGTTCGGGTAAATCTCCCATAGATAATCGGTGGCATACCTGCTGAAATAATGGCCACGTTGCTCGTAGATCAGGGCCTGGATCCCGGCCCCATAGCCGCTGCCGCGATAGACCTGCACTATCTCCTCAAGGCCATCCCCATCGATGTCGCCCAAGTCCACCGATGGAACACCCTCGTTCTGTTGGAAGTCCTGCATCCAAGAGGCTACCTCCGAAAGATACCCCCGATCGTAGTCCATGACCCAGGTCATGACCTGCACATAATCATTATCGAGAATTGCCGTTAGAACGATCTCGTCACGACCATCACCGTCAATATCTCCCAGAGCCACCGAAGAGTTGGTGTACTCGGCCTCGTCCAACCAGTAGTAATATCTGGGTGATTCCCTCCAGTTGGAGATCTCGGCATAGTCGTGATACGCGTCATCGTATATGTTGAGTACTATCTGTTCATCAGTGCTGACCAATATGATCTCGTCCAGATTGTCCCCATCGATATCACCCGTGGCCAGGGAGGGGTTGTTCCCTCGTTCCCAGTAATCATCCTCGCGCCAGGAATGCACCACTCGAAAATCGTAATAAGCATCGTCGAGGATCCACATGACCCTGGCGCCTCCTCCGTCCGTTTCCACTGCGCTGATGACTATCTCGTCCACACCATCAAGGTCAAAATCCCCGGTGGCGACCGCAGGCTGCTGGGTGCTGAACTCACCATCGTCCCAGTACTTCATCAGGGAGAAGTTGTGTAGGGCATCGTCCCACACGTATCCGACCACCTCCTTCTCGGGGTTGTCCTTGGCTCCCACGAATATGATCTCATCATATCCGTCCCCATCGAAATCGCCGGATGCGACGGCCGGGTCCGTGGCATTGTACTCTGCGTCCCATTGATGCAAGGGCCCCTCGTCCCCATCTGGCCCGTCCAGGGCATATCCGAAGATATCGGCCTGCTCTCCCAGGAAGACCACTTCCTCCCGTTTGGTCCATGTGGTGTTCATCTTGGAAAGCGGGTGCCACCCGTCCCCCGAGGCCCGGGCCTCGCGGTTCGATGGTTTTGCCTCTACGGCGGTCCCGTTGGGATAACGGTAGTAGCTGGTGGTCTCCAGCGCCACTGTCGACGCTTCGTCATCATGATCATCGACGGCGATCAGTGAGGAGCTGGATTGAGCAGTGACCACCTCACCGGTCTCCTCCTGCCCCGCCGGGATCATGAGGACGCCTGAGAAGACCATCATAACAGCGCAAAACACTGTCAGGGAGCCATAGTAGAACGGATCTTGAACCATGTGGAAAACCGGACGCCTATCCGGACCCGCCTTAATTAATATAGCTCCTTTTGCCTTTTGCAGTTCCACGAATCGTTTGGGGCGACCTTCACTCTCGTGTACCACGATGTGGAGAATGTCCAGAGTATGGGCCTTGCTGAGGTTGAGGATCCCCTCCTTGCCTGCTCATCCCATATAGGATTGGGGGCCGTTTGGTACAACACTGGAAAGAGGCGCGACCCGAAGACCTGGGCCGAAGATTGCCTGCAAGCTGCCTTTGATTGCCTGAACGGTGAGTGCTCCCTCGTTTAGCTGCCGTTGCCGTTCTACTTCTACACCTTTTCGACCTGAACGATAAGCGAGGCCCCGGTGTCACCGGCGGCACAGCCGGTGAAGAGCCCGCGACCCCCGCCCTTGAGGGTCAACTCCTCGATGAGCTCCATGATGAGGCGGTGACCTGTGGGTCCCTGGGGGTGACCCCAGATAAGGGAGCAGCCGAAATTGTTCATATCGTTGATGTCCAGGTCCAGCTCATTGGCCAGGTAGACGTCGTTGACCGAGAAGGGGTTGTGGGTCTTGACCGCGTCGATGTCGCCCACTTCCAGACCGGCGTTGGCCAGGGCGGCCCTGGTCGCCGGGACCGTTGCCATGGCCATGAAGCCCTTCTTGACCCGCCCGTCGCCATAGGCCAGTACCCGGGCCTCGATGCTCGGGTCGCGGCTCAGCCTGGCCGCCTGTTCCCGGTTGGCCACCACCAGGCCGCTGTTGCCGTCGGCCGGGTAGGTCTGGGCTCCGAAGGTGATGACGCCTTCGGGCATGACCGGCCTCAGCTTGGCCAGGCCTTCCGCTGTCGTTTTGAATATGCCCTCGTCGCCCTCGACGGTGGCCACCACCTTGCGTCCCTTGGGGTCCTTGACCTCCAGGGGCAACGTCATGTAACGGCGCAGGAAAGCCGAATCATCAGCCAGGGCTTCCTTGTACTGCTCGTCACGGCGCAGCACCACCTTGTCCGACTCCTCCCGGGTGACGCCGGCCTCCTGGGCCACGTTCTCGGCGGTCTGGAGCATGGAGTTCCTGGCCCAGGGGTCGAATCCGAAATTATCCCAGACCCAGTCCTCGGATATCACCTTGCCCCCGGGACCGTAGGGGTCCGGGAAGGTGGTGTGGGGGCCGTTGCTGCACTTGTCGGCGGTCATGGTCAGCGCAGTGCCGTAGGTCCCGCATTCGACAGCGTGGGAAGCCAGGCTCACCACCTGGGCGCCGGTGGCGCAGGCCTGGCCGATCATGGGCCCGGTGATCCTGTCGTTGCCCAGCATGGCCGCCAGCCAGGGCCCGCCGTAGAAGACATGCTTGGATGGGATCGTGGTACCCAGATACATGGTCTCGAAGACCTTGGGGTCCAGCTCCCGGTCGGCCAAAGCCTGCTTGCCGACCTCGGCGGCAAAGCGAATGGGATGAAGGTGGGCGTAGCTGCCCTGCCAGCGGCAGAAGGGCGTGGTCCAGTAGCAACCATAGGGGATGTAGACGTTCTTGAATGGCATGGGAACACCGGTACTAACTTATGAAGGCCCCAAGGCGAAGGGGATTTTAAATCTCAGCCCAAAGGAGTGGGGACTCGGTGGGCCCGGGAGGGACTCGGCTACCGGGGTGGGCGAGGCTGAGAGGTTGGCCCCATGGTGAGGCTGGTCGGGGCTGCGGGAGCTGGGCGGAGCGGGAGCGGGGGGGTGCGGGCGAAGAGGCTGAGGAGGGAGTGGACCGTTACCGAATGGAGCCGTTTCGTAACACTCCGGCCTCCACAATGCACATGGCTGCTGGGCCTGCCTCTACCTCTTTCTTGATAAAAGCATGGCAGCCACACCCAGCACACCGACCATCGCTATCACCCCGGATCCAGGCAGGAAGCTTCCCTCATCACTCTTATCCCGGTTCTTCACCTTCATTGTGACATTCACTTCCTCCGAGTAATCCGAACCATCGAAACCCCTGACTTTGACCAGGTACTCCCCATCGTCAACAGTAGTGGTATCCCACTGGAAGTTCCACGAGGTATTCCCATTCATTTGAGCCGACAACCAACCCCTTTGCTCAATGTAGATCTCTACCTTCTCCACAGAGCCATCCTCATCCAAGATCGAGCCTTTGAAGGTGACGGTACCCGAAACCTCGGCACCTTGCTTGGGGGAGGTAATGGTGATTACAGGCGGCTTGTTCTCGGGTAGCGAGTTATTTACACTCAAGATCAGCTCTTTCACTTTGGAATGATTCGTACCGTCGAAAGCCCTGAAGCTCAAGGTATAGTCGCCGTTCTCCAGAGCGCCGGTGTTCCACTCGAAGGTCCAGCTTGTGGTTCCATTTGCAGTTTGCCAGCCATCACCACCCACCGATACCTGGACCAGCTCGAGAGTTTGGTTACCATCCACATCCAAAGCATATCCAGCGAGGACAACAATACCCGAGACTTCGGTGGCATTGGCAGGGGATTGAAGGATTACCATCGGAGGGTCATTCACCCCAATGACTACGAGCGTGAAGTTTTGATATCCAATTAGCCCACCATCGGACACCGAGACGTTGACGTAGTACGAGCCGACATCTTCCTGTAGTGGGGTTCCGGCGAGCTCTCCGGACCCGGGATGAATTGTAAGGAAGCTCGCGTTGGAATCGATGCTCCAGGTCAACATATCATTTTCTTCATCGAAGGCCTCATAATCCACCAGGAGCTCGATGTCCTCCAAGCACGAGGTGATGTCACCGGTCAGGATGGTCGGGTTCTCGTTCACTTCAATGACCCTGAGCGTGAAGTTGCGGTGGTCCTGATACTCCCCGTCGGAAATCGAGACGTTCACCCAGT
Source organism: uncultured archaeon (assembly GCA_964434315.1). Lineage (GTDB taxonomy): Archaea > Thermoplasmatota > Poseidoniia > MGIII > CAYLMJ01 > CAYLMJ01. The sequence goes on along the minus strand of CAYSUX010000011.1, from coordinate 2,159 downwards.
AACTGCCGGTATCATCCTGGTCGGGTGTCCCGTTGAGGACGCCGGTCTCGTGGTCGAGCCGAAGGAAGGTGGCGTTGGTCAGCAAGGCCCAGGTTATCTCGCTCTCCTCGCTGTCACCATCGAAATACTCGTAATCGACACGATACATTTCATCCTCATAGCACTCCACTATGTCCTTGGAGGTTATTATCGGCGCCGGGGAGATCTCGCGCAATCCATGGTAAGGGTAGCTTTGCCCCTCCAGGATATTCCAGACGTTCTGGAAATCCCAGCCTCCATTTGTGAAAGTGCTCTGTTTTTGCATGTCCGAAGTATTCTTTCCAGTCGTTCCACTGGATGAACCGCCCCCCGCACCTGAGGACAGGCCGGTGGTCTGATTGTCAAAGAAGCAGTCCTCCATTGTGGTCCCACCGTTCCATCCAATAATCGCACCGACATCCCAGTCACCGCTGACGCTGCCCGCCGCGAAGCTCATCTCTATGGTACCGCCCCCACCATCTCCAACCAACCCGGCGACATGGGCGTCACCTCGGACATCGGCTATCGAGTAGGAGTTGGAAATGGCCCCGCTATCGAACTTTCCCACCAGCCCGCCGACATTCATCGAGCCGTCAACCTTGCCTGTGGTGGAACTGTTCTCCACCGAGCCTCCACCATTGAATCCCAGAAGGCCGCCGACATATTTCTTGCCGCTGACGTCGCACTGGACCAGGTTGAGGTTGGCCAGGCTGGCCCCTGTATCCAAGTGACCGAACAACCCGATGTATTCTGTAGCTGTCCGGTCGACGAAAAGGCCTGTGATGTTGTAGCCATGACCGTTCAGGGTCCCGGTGAACTCATTGGAGCCATTCCCGACGGGTTCGAAGCCCGCTCCTGAGTTCCAGTCCGAAGTGATACCGGCGTCGATATCATTGGTCAGGTAGTAATCGGCGGACAGGTCGTTGCTCATGTTCTGGAGTTCCCAGGCATTGGATACGGCAATCTCTCCGCCGGCATTCTCGGTTCCGACTTCAAATGCCATGTGTAAAGACAAAACCAGTGCGCCTGCCGCGAGCAGGAGTGAGAATAGAAGTTTCGAGGTGCGTTTGAGTGCGAAGCGCTCGATAAGCAATGCAAGAGGTGTGGTGATTGATCTGCGTGGATTGATAGGGTTCATCGGGGGTGCAAACGATGTGTCATTAATAGCGTTCGGAATCGTTCGTTCGTTGCTTGCCGGAGGCCTGCGGAGCCGGGGTAGGAGCAGATTGGTATATCGATCGTTTTACCCCTTGATAGTGAGCTTTGTCTCACACCCGGGACACTTCACGGTGACCGGACGGTGGAGTGTTTTGATGCTGAGAACCACCGTGCACTCCGGACACTTGAACTTCACAGGGGCTACAGTATCTACAGTCGCATCGGCTGTATCGGTCGCATCGTCGACTTTGGGCTTGGTATCCTCTATCGTCTCCTCGGATGCGGGCTTTTCAGCCTCTTCAGGCTTTGACCCGGGTTTCGGTGCTGGTTTTGGTGCAGCCGTTGCCGCGGGTGTGTTTTCCAAGTCGAGGCCGTCCACGGATCCGTCACTTCCGTCATCGTCCTCCTGTCTCTTCTTCATGAATAGGACTGTCCCGCCGATGCCTGCGATCAGCATGATGGCGACGAGGAGAGAAATGAAGAGGGGCATGCCTTCTTCCTTCCCGGAACCGCTGTAGGTGGGCCCCTTCACCACCGTGAGGGACATGGACATCTCATTGTTGTCGAAGCTACCTTCGTTCTCCAGCTCCTCGATGATGACGATGATGTCAACCTTCCGGGTGTCGCCGGTCATCTGCGGTGTCCATGAAACAGAGACGATACGGGTCTGCCCGGCCTCCAGGTCCACGCTTTTGGTGGCAATGATGCTGCCGAGCTGTTCGTCATCCACGTACACCTTGAGTTCGACCCCTTCCACATCCAGGGTCCCGGAGTTGCAGACCGAGACATTGATCGTCACCGGGACCCGGTCCGCCACATTGTCAAGGAGCCCGTTCTGGTCGAATGTGATATCCTCCACTGAGAGTTCGGGAAACGGGATATTCAGAATGCTCACCTCCCCGGTCCTCTCTTCCTCCGCGTTATCCATCTCGTCGATGGAATAGTAGTTGAAGGTGTGATTCCCGGGCGTATCGATGGTGAAG
>CAYSUX010000010.1:11359-26969 GCA_964434315.1 uncultured archaeon | reverse complement strand
GCGGGCAGCAATGGCTGGGGGGTAGGCTCGTCATTGAGCTCTCTGTCCGGGATCTCCCCGCGTTCCGGGTCCTCGGGAGCATCTCCGGGGACTTGCGGTTCCTCGGGTTGCCGGGGTTCCAAACCGGTTTTATGATCTTCCTTCGAACCTGAATGCGGGGTTGTGGACATACTGGTGCCATCTGTCTCGATATCACTGGCTGAGGATTCATCGGACGGCACTCCACGCGCCAGCGCGGTGTGTCTCTAAAAGGTTGGCCCGGCGGGGCGAACCGGCGGGTAATGTATCAGCTTAAAGTAACCCTTGTGGAATGGGCTTGGACCATGGTGGACTCCGTGACCCACAACTCCAAACCCCGCAGCCCCCGGGCCATGTGGCTCCCCCGCCAGGTCCGGATGGGTGCCGGAGTTCTGGAGGAACTTCCCGAGGTCGCCGAAGCCCTGCAACTTCCCGAGAGGGGATTGCTGGTCGCGGACCGGATCACCGATGAGCTGGCCGGCGTGAAGGTGGCCCGGCTACTGAAAGAGAAGGGGCACCAGATCACCACCATCGTTATCGAAGAGGCCAACGCCGCCGAGCTGGCCAGGGTGGAGCAGGCCGCGGCCAGCGCCAACGCGGACTTCCTCGTGGGTGTCGGCGGTGGCAGGCCCATCGACCTCGCGAAACTGGCCGGCTATCACCAGCGTCGCCCTTTCATATCCATCCCCACCGCCGCTTCTCACGATGGCATCGCCTCGGCCCGGGCCTCACTGCGACTGGAAGGACAGCATACATCACTGGCCGCCAGACCGCCCCTGGCCATCATCGCCGATACGGACATCATCGCCAATGCGCCTCACCGCTTGCTGGCCTCGGGTTGCGGCGACACGCTATCCAACGAGACCGCGGTCCTGGACTGGAAGTTGGGGCGGGACCGGGGCGAACCATACAGCGAGTATGCCGCAGCCCTGTCGGTCATGACCGCCAAATTACTCATCGAAGGCGCCACAAGGGTGACAGCCGGTTCCGAGGAGGGCGCCAGATTGGTGGTCAAGGGTCTGATATCCTCCGGTGTGGCCATGGCCATCGCCGACTCGTCCAGACCGGCCTCCGGAGGCGAGCACAAGTTCTCCCACTGGCTGGACGCCAACACCTCCCGGCCTGCCATGCATGGCGAACAATGTGGTGTGGGAGCCATCCTGACCATGTACCTGCACGGCGGGAACTGGTTGAGGCTCATGGGCACCCTGGAACAGGTGGGAGCGCCCACCACCGCCGAGGAGCTGGGGATGGACCGGGACACACTGGTCGAGGCCCTGACCCATGCCCATACGATACGTTCCAGTCGATACACTATCCTGGACCAACCGCTCAACCCTACAAGGGCCATCGAGATCCTGGAAGCCACAGGGGTGGCGGCGTGAAAGTCACACTGATACCCGAGGCCTGGGCCAGATCCGGAGAGGTCTTCCATTTTATGGGAAAGACCCCGGAATGCGAGGATTGCAAACTGAACCAGCCCTGTCTGGCCCTGGAAAAGGGACTCTACGAGATCGTCAAGGTACGGAAGGTGAACCACACCTGCCAGGGTCCGTTCGAAGGCCGGGTGAAGGTGGCCGAGGTCGAAACCACCGCAATGGCGGCTACACTGTCACCGGGTCCCGGGACGCTTCAGGGTGCCACGGTGACCATTCGGGGCGACTCGATCCAGCGGGAGTGCACCTTTGTGGAATGCTCCGATTTCAACCTATGCCATCCGCCGAATGTGACCGCCGATCTCAGGGTGAACATCAATTCCCTGGAAGGCCCCCTGGAATGTCCGCTGGGTCACAAGCTCATCCGGGCCAGGGTCGAACCCGCGAGCTCGAAATAGTGATGAGAATTTGTGATGAGAATTTGTGAAACGAAGTCCCGGATGGTCAGTCGATGAGGTTCATGTCGGCCAGCTTCTCGGGCAGGTAGGTCTGGGTAACGAAATCCAGGCCATACTTGGCCAGGGCCTGCTGTTCCGATTTCTTGCCCAGCTTCAACTGCAACCCGATCTCACCCTGCCAGAAGTCGTTGCCGAACCGGGGATCGACCAGCTCAGCTTTCAAGGCGTCCTTGTCGCGGTCGTTGAGCTTGTCCGAGGGCAGTTCGTAGTTGACGATATCGGAGGGGGTAACGCCCAGGTACCGGGCCTGAGGCGTGGCCAGATAATGGGAGATATGGGCGGTCTTGATGGCTCCGTAGGCCAGGCTGGCATAGATGCGGTAGGACCATGGATCGCCGTCAAGGAAGACCGCCACGGGTAGCTTTGATTCCTTTGAAAGGCGCTTGATGAAACGGCGGGTGGAACGGGCAGGCTGGCCCTTGATATGAACCAGAATGGCGTTGTGGGTCTCGTCAAAGCCGTTCTCCACCAGCCGATCGAACATGCCGCCGGTCTCTATGGCCAGGATGAACCTGGAAGAACCAAAGTCATTGAAGGTTATCTTCTCCTGTTCCACATTGTAGGGGATGCCGTAGCCGGTGTCGCCAACATCGTCGCGGCAGTTGAGCTTCTTGGGGATGCCCTTGCGGTTGACCTCGGTCAGGGTGAAGTCACCCAGCACCTTGGCGCCGTCCTCCTCGGGCCTGAGCCTGAAATCCTCACGCATCGAGGTGGTGACGATCTCCATGTCCTCGATAAGCTTGTCAGATTCGTCCTGGGCGTTGAACTTGCCCAGCTCCCAGCTCTCGGAGATGTAGTAGAGCTCACGCAAGGTGGACGACTTGGACTGACGCAACATGTCCCGGATGAAGTCCACCAGGTACATCGTGCGCAACAGCATATAGGCTCCGTCGAGCTTCTTGGCCGTGCGGGTCCCCACCGAATCGCCATAGCGCCAGACCCCGTAGGCCTCATCGAATCGGATGTTGGTCTTGGTCCGCAAGGGGATCGTCATCTCGGGGATCTTCTCGGCCACCAACTGGTCGTAGATGGAGCCAGCTATCTTCTCCAGCGAGGTGAGGGCATCGGTATGGCGTTGAAGCTGCTTTTGAGCCATGTTCTCACTCCCCCAAGGCGGCTACCTCCAAATACCCTTTTGCCCTGTTATGTATGACCACCAACGGCGCACCCATGGCCCGCCTGCCTGCCTGCCTGCCTGCCTGCTTGCTGGACCTGTGTGCCCGAGGCTATGAACCGAGGCGATACATCACATGACCGAGATACCACGGGACCACCCCCGCTATGCCAGCCTCACGGCCCGCGAAAAGATCGTCGAGGGCCTGCGCAAAGGCTGGGTGGCCGAGGCGGGCCTGACGGCCCATGGCCGGGGTGAGGCCTTCGACTACCTGCTGGGCGAGACCACGCCGCCGCCGGCCCGCGAGGCCATCCGCGCCGCCGCCGCCCTGTTGCTGACCGCCGAGCGACCGGTGCTGAGCCTGAACGGCAATGTGGTGGCTCTGGCGAGGGAAGAGATCGCCGGGCTGCTGGCGGTCCTGAACCGGGCCCGTTATATCGCTAAAGGAATCGCCAGCGGCCTTTCTCCATCCAGAGCCCGTAAAGCCGCTCGCTGGCTGGAGCATCCTGAAATCAAACCACTGATGGCCGAATTCAACAACTTACAAGACCAGGCGGCCGTATTGACTCGTAGTCCGTTAACGGCCCTGACGGCTCAGCCGAGCAGGGAGGCTGCTGTCGCCACTCCCGACCCCCGCCGCCACCCGGCAGTAGCCGGACACCGTTCGGACTTAAGCCGGCAAACTTGTTTGACGGCACAGCACAGCTCTGCTGGGCTGGGCCAGCCGTGTAGGCTGGCTGTAGCCGAGGTGTGCCTCTTCCACCGCACCGAGGCCCGGATCGCCGCCCTTGTGGAGGCCATGGCCGAGGTGGGCGTGGCCGCACTGGGGCGCGAGCCCGACGACCACATCCCGGGCCTCTCTCACGCCCGGGCCCTGTGCGACAGCCGGGGCATCGGCGCCGCCGATGTCGTCCTGGTCCCGCTGGAGGACGGCGACCGCGCCCAGGCTCTGCGCGACATGGGCAAGCAGGTCATCACCATCGACCTCAACCCCCTCAGCCGTACCGCCAGGACGGCTCACATCACCATCGTGGACGAGCTGACCCGGGCGGTGCCGAGGCTTACGGCGGAGGTGGGGCGGCTGGCGGAGGCTGCAGGCGAGGCTGGTGGGACCGAGGCCTGTGAGGGCGAGGGCCGTAGCGGTGGGCCGGAGGCTTGGCAGAGGATTTTCGAGGAGTTCAGCAACGAGGCTAATCTGGCGGCGACGTTGGAGTTCATGAGGGCGCGGCTGGGGGAGCAGGGCACGATTCAGCTCTAGCCCACTCCACCACACGCCGCCTCCACCATGACCTCGACGAGAGCCCGCCCAACACCCATTCGGTGCCAGTACGCGCCCCACACCCGGGAGCGGGAGCCCGGCCACGTTATGTATATGTTATTCTCGAAGGCGGGGTTTACAAAGGAGTGCCGGAAGGCGGCTGCCAAGGGCGGTGAAAAAACTGATGGGGGTGAGGTGCGGTTGTTGGGCCTGGAAGAGTTTGGAGCAGTTTTGTCTAATCCAGATTAGTCTAATTGAGCTTAGACAAGCCAGACTGGACTTCAATCGGCCATCACCACCTCGTCACCACTTCATCACCTTCAGCCGCCCGGCCTTGTGTAGCACCTCGAAGTGATGGTCACCCGAGAGCAGGGCCTGGCACTTGGTGGTGATGGCGGTAGCGGCGATGAGGGCATCGACGGTGGGGATGTTATAGCTGCCCCGCAGCTCGCCGGCCAGCCAGGCGACCTCGACGGTTATTGCCACCAAGGGAGCTTTTTCCATACGTTTGAGCTGTTTATACAGTTATATCGCCACCTTTGGTATCCCACGTCGGATACACCAGTTTCGGTACTCGGTCAACACGACACTGGGGAAAACCAGGTAGTCCTTTCCCTTGCGACATTGTCTGAAAATTTCGGTAGCCTTTGGTATCTCGCAGTAGAGTTCATGAAGATACCAGGTGTCAACGCAATAGCGCATCAACGGTCCTCTTCATCTCGCTCGCGTTGGATCTGTTCCCAGGCCTCATCACCGAACTCGGAGGACTTCAGTGCTCTCAAAAAAGCGTCGTATGGGTCCTCCTCCACTGCCATCATTCGGATCTCCTTTCCTTTGGTCCTTATCTTGAAGCGGGTACCGACCTCGAGGTTTAGCTCCCGTCGGGTGAGAGCCGGGATAACCACGGTACCGCGTTGGCCCATTCTGACATAGGCTTCTGACATATCAGATAAAATGCACTCGCGCTTTATTAAGTTTAGCGGTGGCAGAGGTTATTGGGAAAACAGGGCCTCAAATCGTTCTCTCCACCTATGACAGGTCTGATGTCCTTTATATACTTCTCGTCGGAGATGACTTATATAAAAAACAGCAGTGGATACTGTCGCTAAAATTCGTTATTTGTGATCCACCTCCTTCGATATCCTTGTGTTTCGTTCCTTCCTGGATTCCATCAGCCAAGATATACTTTCGGGGCGGCGGACCGTTATCTGAAACTTATCGTTCATGCTTTGCGACGGCATCGAATAAGCTGATACTACAAAAGCCGGGTTGTGGAACCGGACAGCTCCCCTGGCTTTTTTATTACTCCTGGCGGTCTGCTTTCTTTAGACCAAGGAGCTTCTTTTGGGCCTTGCTCTCCTTCAATTCTTTCAGCTCGGGTATGAAGGTCATCAACTTCAAGCCTCTTTGCAGGGCCTGTCCGAATGGCAGTGACATAAGCGAGTAGAGGATTATCCAGTGGGGCAGAATGATGATCCGATCCTGAAAATACCAGAAGGGTTCCCAGGGTAAAGAGGCATATTGCCAGGCCAGGCCATCGATGAATGTGAAAAGCCACATGAAAATAGGCAGCGCGATGATCATGGTGAATATCATGGGTTTCATCTGACTCGATGACATCTCCGTCTGCATGGTCATGACCTGGGGCTGGTGCTTTTCCATCAGCTTTTGCGTCTTCGCGAAGTTACCGGACTGCCGGGCCTTGCGGATCTCCTTCTGGAATGCTCCCATCTTCTGCTGGACCTCGGCCATCTTGGACCAGTCCATGATAAAGTGTCTGATCAGTGTGGTTGAGCAGACCATGACCAGACCCGCCAGGAGCAGGGTCAGTACCGGCAACTCACCGTCATTGCCGATGGTGGGCTCCAGGGCTGAACCGGCCATCGCCCCCATGCCGGCCCTAAGACCCGGCGAGGTGATGATCATGAGCATGAACAGCATCATGAACAACGGGGTCATGGGATTGGCCGGCATCGGTTGCTGTGGCTGGGGAGGTTGACTCCCGACCGCGCCCGACCCGTCTCCATCCCGGCCGGGACCCCCGGATATCCTTTGGGTGGATGGGGTCCCGCTGTCCAGATTGTAGCGGGATGGTCTATCTGCCAAATCAATCACCCAGCAGTCTCACAAACGCGTCGGCCGCGGCCTGGACCTCGCCATCGGCGTTGATCACCACCGACACGGGAGTCCCGGTCAGGGTGGCGCTGGCCGCGGCGAAGGAGCGATTCATCTGCTGGTGCAGACCGATATCATCCAGGTCTCGCTGGCGACTGGTGTCCTTGGCCCGGCGTCCGGCTATCTGGCCCGGGTCTGCTTCGACCAGGACGATGTGAGTCGGCTTCAACGCGCGAACCACCCATTCGGGAAGCCCGGGCATGAACCCGGACGGGGTCAGGATGCTCAGGTGGGTATCGACAACGACCCTGTCCATCTTGCCCAGCCGTTCGGCGGCCAGCTTCTGGATGCGCTGTTGTTCGGCCACCGGTAGGGTCCGCATCTGATCGCGGTCCTTGACCAGGCCCTCGGACCGGGCGGTCTCGAACATCGTCGTTCCGAAATTGGCGATGGTGTAACCCAGCTTGGCCGAGGCTTCCATCACGGTCGATTTGCCAACTCCGGGTACTCCGCCCACAACCACTACACCCATTCGTCAGGTTCCTCCGAAGAATTGACGCATGAATGGATTCATCTCCATCATCTGTTCCTTGCCTATCTGTTCATAGAGACGGATCATGATCCCCACAGTGAGCAACACTCCCGTACCCGAGGATTGACCGGTGGTCCCGATCATATCGGCGCCGGCGGCCAGCAGACCCACGAAGGCTCCCGAGAAAACGGTCACCGCCGGAATATAACGCTCCAGCACCCGCTTCAGGATCCGGGGATCACGGCGGAATCCGGGTATCTGCATACCCGAGGATTGTATCTGTTTGGCCACGGCCTCTGGACCCATGTTGGTGGTATCGATCCAGAACTGAGCGAATTTCATGGAGCCATAGACCATCACGAACAGATACACGAACACATGGATCATCAACTGGAGATTGCTATGACCCATGGTGTACCCGCTATAGGAGTCGGAGAGCAACGGCAACAACCAGTCCTGAACCCCATTGACCCGATTCACATACCAGGCACCCCCCATGCTGGGGGTGGTCTGTCCGGGTTCAAAGCCCCCTATCCACCATTTATGGCCCAGCCCCGGCAAGGTCTTTAACGTCGGATGGGTCCAGAAGAGCAGCGCGAACATGTTGACGTTGGCCAGCAGGGCCGACATCAAGATGACCGGGATGTTGGAAGCGTAGATGAGGCGGATGGGATAACGGCCTCTTGCGCCCCTGACCTTACCGTGAGACAGGGGTAGCTCGATGCGCGAGGACTCGGCGTAGACCACTATCAGGAAGACGATGATGGTGCCGATCATGGCGATGATGGAATTGGGTGGATTGATGAAGAGCTGCTGGTAGCCTGTATCCGAAAGGCCGCGAGCGGTGCTGTGCCGCATGAACCAGATGATCCGGGGCAGGGTACCGGTGGGTGCTCCTCCTTCCTCTCCGGGAGCGGCTTCCCAGTTGAACGTACCTGTGAATATCGCCTGGGATACCCCGGCGGCGATGAATAGTGAAATACCCGAACCGATGCCCCATTTGGAGACCACCTCATCCATCAGGAATACCAGATAGGAGCCCAGGATGAGCTGCATGATGATGGTCATCTTGGCATAGGTGGAACCGACCTGTAACACGAAACCGACGTCGGGTTCAAGGAAACCAAAGACCTGAGGCACGGCCTCCACGACGATCATCACCAGGACCATCACCTTCTGAGTACCCTGGTAGATCGACTTGTCCGAGGACTTCTGCAGGTCCAGTTTGATGATCTTGGCCCCGGTGAAGAGCTGCATGATGATGGAGCCAGTGACGATGGGACCGATCCCCAGGTGCATCAATGAACCCGATGCTCCGGCCAGGATGGCCCGGTACTGGGAGAAGAGGTCAAGGGTATCGGGACCAAGGCCGTACATCGCCACGTTGGTCATGATGAAATACACGATCAGGATCAGCAACGTCCAAGACATCTTGGTCTTGAAATGGACATGGCCTTCCGGTTTCTTGATGGCCGGGAAGCGATCGATTATCGGTTTTAATCCGTAAAGCTTGGAGCCACTGCCAGAATAGGTAGAGCCCATACACACCAGGATGCCTCCCAGGAGCATGGCGATACCCATGATGATGCTAGCCGAGAGATTGGGGTTACGCCAGTAGTACCAGGCGATGTAGAGAAGGACGAAGATTACAACCCACTTTCTGGCATTTGCGAGCTGGCGAGGGACCGAGCCGTCGGGATTAAGCTCCAAGGGTCACCTCACCCCCGGCCGCGGCCACCCGTTCCCGGGCCTTGGCAGAGGCCTGTGGGACCTTCAGTATAAGGGGTTGCGTGATATTGCCCCGACCCAGGAGTTTATCGTAACCCAGGGCTCCCAGGTCAAGTGAGATAGTATCACCGGAAGGGTCCAGTAAACCTCTGGCCTGCCAGTCGGGCATTCGTTCGGCCAGCTCATCCAGGTTGATGGTACGGGCGGCGGACACGATGCTCTGGGGTCGTTTGAAACCTTTGCGGCCAAAGTGATCGGGATCGTACTTGATGACCTGGATGATGCGGTGCTTGCTGAGGCCGGCGTTGCCCCTGCCACCACGCAGACCGGCTCCGCGGCCCTTCTTGCTGCCTCGACCCCTGGTGCGGCTGGCGCAGGATCTCGCCTTGGCCCGGGGCATCAGAGCATCCTCCCAACCAGTTTGTTGATCGCTTCCTTTCGGTATCCCAGGGCACCACCGTTGACGAAGGAACGTTTGATACCCTCGTAACCTCCCCGGGGTGGGTGTAGGCGGAATACGGGCTTCAAGCCCGGCAGGTCTGTGAATGTGGCTTCACCGGTAGCCATTGCATGGGCCAAATCGTTCACCGATTTATATGTAGTGTTATCATTCACGAGATTATCATCCACAAAATTGTCGCCAGGCATCCGTCCCTGTTGCTCCAGCAACCGGGTCATGGTCTCTGGTTCGACCTCGCCCCAGGTCACATAATCCTTGACCTTGGAGAGCATACCCCTGTAGGATGGGGTCTCGGGGATCAGGGTGCAATGGTTGGTCTTGTGCAGACGGAGCATGGCCATCGTATCGGCAATGGTACCGCGCACGTTCACCGAGCCACGAACCCGAACGACCAGCCAGCTCATCCAACAACCCCCTGATACATCCTCTGGGACTCCATCTGGGTCTTGTGGACCTTGAGCTTGCGGGTCATCTTCAGGGCGTCCATGGTGGCGGAGGCGTAGTTGAAGATGGTCTGGGTCTGACCCCTGGTAAAGGACCAGACATCGGAGATGCCGGCCAGGCGTAGCATGGTCTTGCCGGTCTTGTTGACCACCAGTCCAACTCCCGGAGGCGCCGGTTTCAGGTTGACCCTCGTGGAACCGGCCCTTCCCGATACCGAGAACGGCAGGGAGTTGGGGAACTCATAGCCACACTCCCAGGAGCCAGAACCACGAACGATCTCTATGATGTTCAGTTTGGCATGGTCTATGGACTTCTGGATGGTGGGTCGCACCTGCTTGCCCGACACACGGCCCAGGCCGATGAATCCGTTCTGGTTGCCCACGACGGTGGTCACTGCGAAACGGACCCGGCGACCCGAGTCGGTCATCCGCTGGACCATGTGAATGTCCAGGACCTCATCCAAAAGCTCGGGAAGCAGGATATCCACGATCTCGGGCTCCAGCAGGGGAAGATGGGTGTCCAGGGCGTCGTGAAGGGTGGTTATCTTGCCTTCGGTCACCAGTCGGCCCAGCTCGGTACGGGGGTCCCATTGCTCGACCCGCTCTTCGGCTTCCTTGCGTCGGCGGTTACGCTGGGACTCCCTCAGGCTGGCCTGGGTTCTCGGGGGTCTGGGACCTCCGGGTCTTGGGCCTCCGGGCCTAAATGCTCCGGGCCGTCCGGCTGACGGTCGTCCTGGCGGACCACGGCCGGCTGGTCGGCCTCGCTGCTGGGGCGGGGTTCCTCTGGACTCTGTTCCGGTCCGGGGTTTCGATTCGGCAGGGGCTTTTTTGGAACCACTCTCTGATTCGCTCATAAATCTCACACCTTCTCCAGGGCGGCCTTGACCTTGGCCATTTCGGTCTCGATGGTCTTTGGATCGCCCAGGTGTTGACCCGTGACCCTATCCGCGGAGGGCAGTACCTTCTTGGAATGGGGTATCTTCAAACCGGCCTCGACCAGACCCTTCAGGGTGGCGTAGACCTTGCTCCCAGGCACATGGGCATTGGCCAGTCCCAGATCCAGTACACCCTCTTCGAGACCCTCCTTCAATGCTTTCTTGCCGGCCATGAAGCCGGTCAGGTAGGCTGCGGGCAGATTGGACAGACCGCCGTTCCATCCCAGCTCCCGGAGCTGCTTGGAGATCGCGCTGGTCACGATCTGGTCCCCCTGGTCGGAGAATCGTACCAATTGTACCAGGGTCTGGTTATTGGAGCAACGAACGACCACACGGGGTCTGCGGGACTTCAGCAGGGCCAACCTGCTACGGTAATTGGTAAGGGATCTCCGACGCCGACGGAACGGCAGGCGCTTACTGGCGGAATGGACCATCAGTTCTCACCCCCGCCGGTGCCTGGCATCTCGAAATCGGCAGGTATAGCGCCCTCGCTTCGCAGATGAGATAGGAGGTGGGCCCGGGAATGATACATGCCACCCTTGGCCCGCCGGTAATATAGCCGGTACTTGGAGCGCTCCAGCACCTCGCTGTCCCGAAGCTGGGAGAGAAGTTGGCGCTGTGCGCGGATCCGGTTCATCCATGATTGCTTTCGGGGCGTCCGGGCTCCGGAGGCTCCTTTACGGGAGCCATGACCTCGTTGGCGGCCCTTGGCTCGCTGTATCTGTCGGGCTCGGTGACGGCCTCTTGAGATGCCGTTCTTGGGTCGCTTGGTGATGACCCCCCAGCGTATGAGAACGCGAATGTCGCCGCGGGTTATGGCCTCCTCCACCTTCTCCTGATCCTGCTGGTAGTCGTTGGCGATCCTGACCCGGTGAACCCCGCATTTGAGGAGCTGGGCGGCAAGCCGACGTTGATATCTCAGATTGGTCATTCCTCATCCCCTCCTTGAACCTCGTTGGGGATCTGGACCAGACGTTCCGCTCGGCGACGCCGGGTGGGATTGAGGACCCTCACATTGAGCTCGGCGGCCCGGGTGTGGATATCCTCCCGTTTCTTGAGACCCACTGAACCGCCTATCCGGGCGGCCTGGGTCTTGGCGTCCAGACCATCCAGGTCCGAGGGGCGATGGACCATAATCTCCTTGAACCCAGAAGGGTGCAGTCCGCTCACGGTGGCCGGAGCGCCGTATCCCACCTTGACCGTCGGGGGGCGGTACTTCAGACCGCGGCGCTGCTTGGAATGGAGACCTTTGGGTCGTCGCCACTTGGTCCCCAGTCGTTTGTACCGAAACCACTCCTGGCGCCGGAAGGCCGGTCGCTGTTCGGTCTGGGTCTTGCGCAGGGCCAGGGCCTTCTTCTGCTCCGGGGTGAGTTCGGGTTTTAGCTTCACATGATAGGTATCGAGGTCGATGAGTGGGTCATCTTCGTCCTCGTCGTCATCCTCATCATCCTCATCATCGTCATCCTCATCCCAATCGTCATCATCGCCTTCATCCTCCCGATCGCCCTCGTCAGTGTCGTTGGCGTCCAAGTCCTCGGTATCCTCCTCGAGCTCGGCCTCGGGTTCATCTGTGGGCTTTTCGGTGACCTCGGCCGGCGCTGCCTTTTCCTCTTCTTCCAGGCCATCGGCTTCGAGGATCTCATCCTTGTTTGTCTCGGCCATACTTCTCACCCCCGGGATATTATGTAAAGACCGTCCTGAAAGACGCGTGGGTCGAAGCCCTTGATGGCTGTGGCTCGCTCCAGGTTGGCCGCCGATTGGCCGACAGCCTCCTTGTCCAGGCCGGTCAGGGTGATCATCTGATCCGCTATCTCGGCCTTGGTATCGCCCATGAGCCGGGCCTTTCGCGGATGGCGCTCACCCAGGAAGTTCTCGATGACAAAATCGTTGCCCTTCACGCTCATCTTGACCGGAAAGTGGGCAAAGACCATCTTGAGCTTGTATTCGAAGCCCTCGGTGACCCCCTTGACCATGTTGGCAATATGGGCCCGCCAGGTTCCGAGCATCGCCTTCTCCTTGCGCCGGGCCACCTTGCAGGCCAGGGTGATAGTCTCCAGGGAGATGTCCACCGTGAACGGCGGGTGGCGGATCTCCCGGGTCACATTGCCCAGGGGACCTTGGACCTTGAGGAATCCATTGTCGAATGTGGCCTTCACGTCATCGGTGAGGGCAATGGTCTCGGTCATGTTCTCGATCCTCATGATTCCTCCTAGAAGACGTAGGCCAGGAGTTTGCCTCCCGTGCCGATCTCCTTTGCCTTCTGGTTGGTGATCACCCCGTGGGGTGTGGTCATGATGATGATCCCGAAGTTCTGGGCGGGCAGATAACGGGTCTCGTAGGCCTCGATCTGGTTCTTCTTGATGGAGAAACGAGGTCGGATGATCCCGCAATTGTTGATACGACCGTTCAGGGTGACCTTGAAACGACCGCCGCGGTTGTCCTCCACGAACTCGAACTGGCGCAGGTAGCCAGACTCCTGCATGATCCGTAGCACCCTGCCGGTCAGCTTGGAAGCCGGTCGGACCATGACCTCCTTCTTGCCTACTCGCTCGCTGTTCATCAGGTTCACGAGGGCATCTGTCAAGGTATCATGTTGCACGGTATCACCTAGGAAAATTTCTTGAAGCCCAATCTGGGGGCCAGTTCACGAAAGCATTGGCGGCAAATATGAATGCCATATCGGCGAACTATGCCACGTTTGCGTCCGCAACGTTTACAGCCTTCCTTGCGGCCGAAAGTACGTCCTTCGGGACTCAATTCACCACCTCCACCTGGAAGTAACGCACGAGCCAGTTCTTGGCTTCTTCCCGGGTGATCTTCTGATCGCGGCCCACGCGAGATCTATGGATCCGACGGTGCCTGACCCTGAGACCCGGGCGTCGCAGGACGACCGAGATATCCAGTCCGAAGATACCTATGTCGGGATTGTACTTCTGGTCGGGGAAACTGGTATAATCGGGAATGCCGAAGGATAGGCAACCGGACTCCGAGATGGAGTAGTCATAGATGCGATTCTCTCGCACCCAGAGAGCCTCCTTCAATAGTTTGGCGGCCGATTCGCCTCTCAGGGTGACCTTGCAACCCAGCGGGGCGCCTTTGCGGATACCCAGGTCACGGTTGGTGCTACGGGAAATGGTGCGCACGGGTTTGGCTCCGGTCAGGATGGTCAGGACGCTCTCGGCCTTTAACAGCTTCTCGCCTGCCTCGCCCACGCCGATGTTGGCTACCACCTTGGCAATGGAGATCCGCTTCATGGGGTGGACCGGTTCTTCGGGCTCCAGTGGGGGCGCTGGTTCGGTCGGTGTTTCCACCTCGGGCTCGATGACCGGCTCTGCCTTGGGTTCGATGACCGGCTCTGCCTTGGGTTCGACGACCGGTTCCTTAACTTCGACCTTCACCTCTGGTTTAGGTTCAGGTGGGGTCTCGGGTTCAGGAGCTTTCTCCTTGATGGCATTGGTCACGGCCTCGGGCTCGACCTCCGGCTTGGCCATTCCGATCGGCTCGGTCGGTTTGGCTGGTTCGACGGGTTCGGTCACCGGTTCAGGGCCGTCTCTTTTGATGCCGTGCTCGGCCACCCAGTCGTCCAGCATCGAGGTCAGCTTCTTCTTGGAAGCCGGTGTGAACTTGAAGTTCCGGCAGATGAACTGGACCGTACGTTGCTCGGTCTCGGTGTAGATATTAGCGTCCACCACCAGCTCGTAGAGCGACTTGATGTCGCCCACCAGGACATTTCCCTTGGCGTTCCGGTTCACGACCTCCACTACCTTGGCCAGCAGGGCTCCGTCATACTTGTTGCCCTCCGGGTCCACCAGGTAGTAGTCATCCTTGACCTTCAGACCCTCCAGTCCGGGGTGTCCGGCCCATTCGGGCTTGGTCTTGGCGCTCAGATGCCCACCTCCTCGGGTAGGGTTATCTCCGCCTTCTTCTTGCCGATGATGAAGGTGTAATCCTTGATGGTGGTGAAGCCCTGCTCGAAAGCGACAATGGTGGGGTTCAGACCCGACTTGATCTCGTAGCTCTCCACCTGGGAGACCTGGCCGGCGTGACGGCCACCGATGACCAGGGCCAGATTGCCCTGAACCAGGGGCAGGTGGCTCAGGATCTTCTGTTCCGGCACCTGCAGCTTCAGAACGTCACCGGTCTTGTAAACATCATTGTCGACCAGCAGGTTACGCCCGTCATGGAGATTGAGCTGAACCTTGCCGCCTCGGACGACGGTCTTGTTCTCGATGCGGCAGAGCTTCCATTTACTGTTCTTGGCCGGGATGGCCTCGAACTGGAGCCGGCCGCGACGGTCAGGCAAGACCCGATAATGGGCCTTGAGCAGGGGCAAGGATATGATATCCATGAGCCCGACCCCCAGTTTGGGGGATTTGGCCCTCTGTCCGTCCCGTAACACATGGCCCTGACCGATGATGCGCCGGGCTTCACGGTTGTTGTCGGTGACATGTAGGTAATCCCGCAACACGATGGCCAGCGGTATCGACCCCTCGAGGGGGTGGGGACCCGGCTGGGGCCGTGTGGCCCAGGGATGGACCTTCTTGGGCAATGACCAGGAGCGGGGGGTGGTAAGTCGTTTGAGGTGCGCCATGCTCAGGCCTCCTTTGACTCTGCTTCGTTCACAGCTTCACCTGCTGGGGTAGTTGATTCCGGATCTTCGTTGGAGGTAGCTTCTTCCGGCGTGACCTCGGGTTCGATATCCTCGGATACTCCGGTAAGCTCGTTCTCATCAGCATCTTCGGCCTCGACTGCCTCGACATCCTCTTCGTCGGCCTCGGGCTCGCTATCAGCCTCCGAGGCTTCCTCGACCAATTCTTCATCAGCTTTGGGCTCGCCATTCTCCTCCTCTTCGACCTCGTACTCATCGGCCTCGAACTCGTCCTCGGCCTGCTCCCAATCCTCGACCTCCTGCTCGGTCATGGCCTCCATCCGGTTGATGCGGCTGATGATACGGCGGCGGCGTGGATCGGACCAGTCGGGGTTGACGATGACCACGTTGGAAGGGTCGATGGGGCGGGGCAGTTCGCTCTGGTCCGCCTTGCGATAGGTCTTGGTCTCGACGAATATCTTGCGATTGCGGGTGTTGACGCCGGTGATCTTGTGGGTCCGGCCC
>CAYSUX010000010.1:0-11259 GCA_964434315.1 uncultured archaeon | reverse complement strand
TCGCCCTTGCGTACGGCCAGGGAACGGGGGTAGGCCTTGCCCTTGAGGGCCATGCGCTCACGGAGCTTTGGATCGATCTGGGCGGACATCTGCTTGCGTCGTTTGGAATTGGAGGCGGTGTAGAGGGCCTTGCGCTGCCGACGGGGATGTGAAGAAACCATCATGATCACCTACACGATACTGGAAGAGTTCGCGGCGATCCGCGGCCACCGCTCGGCGGCCTCGCGGGATACCGGGCCCTTGATGTCGGAACCACGGGTCTCGCCCTTTTCGTTGGTAAGCACCACGGCGTTGTCCTCGAACATGATCATGGTGCCGTCGGCCCGCCTCTGGGGACGGCGACAGCGTATGACCACGGCGTTGACGACCTGGCGGCGCAGCTCGGGTGTGCCCTTCTTGACCGAGGCGGTGATGAGATCGCCCAGGCCCGCCGCGGGATAGCGGCGATGGACTCCCTTGTAGCCCGGGACGGCGATCAGCTCGACCACCTTGGCTCCCGAATTGTCGGCGACATTGATATGCGCGCCGTGGGGTAAGCCCCTGAACTGGCGGCCGGCGATGCCCTTCATTGGGTCACCTTCCGTTCCAGGGCGACGAAGGATATGGTCTTGGACAGCGGTCGGCACTCACCGATCCGGATCACATCTCCCTCGTTCAGCTCCAGGCAGGGGGGAGAGTGGACCCGCATTCGGGATGAGCGACGGGAATAACGATGATATTTGCTATCGTACCGCAACCTGTGGCGGACGACCACGATACTTCCTTGCTGACGGGTCCGCACCACAGTACCTTCAAAGAGTGAGCCACGAACCGACAGTCGGCCGTGGAAGGGGCAATTGGGGTCGGAACACTCGTTCTCGGGAGGTGTTATCTGAAGACCCAGGTCCATTGTTTTACGCACCATCTGTTCAGGCTCCTTTCTTGACTCGGTCTTGGGATCTGAAGGCCAGTTTGGAGCCTTGCAGTGATCTGGATACCCCGACAGGGGATATTACGGTAAAGGCGGCGGGCCGCTTGGCCACCTGGAATCGACCGCTCGGTCCGGATACCAGGATGGTCTCCCGGGTCTCGTTGACAATCCGGCCGGTCCGTCCCACCAGTCCGGGGTCGGTATGGGAGGCCACCTCAACGTCAAGGCCCAGTAACTCCCGGCCATGGGGATTGTCGTGTCTCCGGCCCATTCTACTTCACCTCCACAGGAAAGCCCATCCCCTCCAGGATGGCCTTGACCTTCTTGGTATGATCGCCTTGCAGTTCGATGGTCTCGGACTTCACTGTCCCACCGGTGGCGCAGGCGGTCTTGAGGTTCTTGGCCAGGTCCTCGATGTCGATATCGTGACTCAGCCCACCGATGATCGTAACCAGCTTGCCATAGCGGCGCTTGGTGGTGGAGATGCGGATGTTCTGCTGTTCGCGGGCAATATCCTCGCAGACACATATCTCTCCCGGGAGGCCACAGACCGGGCAGATATCAGCCATTGGTCTTCACCTCCTCGTTGATGATGGTCTTGAGACGGGCGATCTGACGCCTGAGCGCCCGGATCTTGCCCGGACTGGGTGGAGAACCACCCATGGCTGCCACGCCTCTCTCGTGCATGAGGTCCTTCTGCAGTTCGGTGAGCCTTTCCATCCGCTCTTCCGTGGACAGGGCCCGTACCTGGCTGACCCGTAACAGGTTACCCATCACTCATCACCCCCGGATTCGCTCTTCGACCCTGTCGTTGCTGATCCATCGGGCTTGGCCTTGGGTTTGGCAGTTACCTTGGGTTGCGCGGGCTGGGGCTCGGTGTCGGAGCTTTTCTCGGGTTCCGGTTCCATGACCTTGGGTTTGGCAGGTGCCTTCCCGGCTTGCTTGGGTTTTGGCTTGGTTGTGTCCTTCGACCTGGCCTTGGGTCCGACCGGCGCCTTGGTTTCTACGGGTTTGGCCAGCTTGGGCTTGGGTTTGTCGACCGGCTCCTTTGCGGGAGCGGGCTTCTCCTCCTTGACCTTGGGTTCGGGTTTGGGGGTGGGCGCAGTTCCAGTGTCAGTGGGAGTGGGAGCCTCTGGGGATTCGACCTTCTCGCTCTCGGCCTTGGCCTTGCGTTCCTGTCTGGCCTTGGCCATGGCTTCCTTCTTCTCTCTGGCAGCCTTGGCCTTGGCTTCCTTCTTCTCTCTGGCAGCCTTGGCCTTGGCCTCCCTCTCCGCCTTTGCGGCGGCGGCAGCCCTGGCGGCTTCCTCCTTTAGGGCTCGCTCCTCGGCCTGGCGCCGGGCGTGCTCCTCGGCCTTGGCAGCGGCTTCGGCCTCGGCCTCGAGGTCCCGGATGGTGACCTCGTCGGGTAACCTGGCGTTGGGGGGCATGATGGCCACCTTGCAGCCAATGACCCCCTCCTTGCGGCGAGCCACGGCGAATCCGGTCTTCATGAACTGAAGGGCGGTCTCGCCGCAGTGCTTGATATGGCCGGCGATGAACTTCTCGGATCTATGACGCCGGCCGGTGAGCTTGCCTGTGAGCGTTATCTGACAGCCCCGGGCGCCGGATTCCATCACACGCTGCAACATGGCGTTGCCGGCACGACGGAAGTTCCAGCCCCGTTCCAGGGCGAAGACCAGTTTTGAGGCCATTATCTGGGGATTCAGATGGACGTTCTTGACCTCGACAGCCTCAATCTGGGGATTCTCAAGGTCGAACAGTCGCTCCACCTCGTCGGTGAGCCTCTGGATGTCGCGGCCCTTACGGCCGATGACGATACCGGGGCGTTCGGTCTTGATCGTGATCCGGGTACCGAGGGGAGTTCGCAAGATACTCAGTCCGCCGAAGCCGGCCCGGTCCACGGCCTTGGCCATGTACTCGTGGATCAGGACACGACGGAACCGTTCCTGAATGAGCTGGTGGACCTTGGATTCCTCGCCGGTCATAGTTCATCCTCCATCTCTTCCTGGACCATTACCTCGACATTGACCGTCTCGTGGTTCGAGGCCGTGGTACGGCCCCGGGCCCTGGACATCCAACCCGGGGTTATGGCCCCTCGTGAAGCCGCGATGTGGACGATCCTCAGATTCTCCGAATCGAGCTCCAGGAAGCCTGCGTTGGCCTCGGCCTGGGTCAGCAGTTTGAGTATGACGGCAGCAGCCTTCTGCGGGTAGCGGCCAGGGCCGAAGCCTTTGCCCCGGCGGTGGCCGACCTTGCCGTTATAGCGGCGGAAAGGCACAGCATCCTTCTGATCGACGACTCGCTGCAGGTAGTTCTTGGCCGGCTCGACCCTCCGCCCGCGTATGGCATGACATATCTCGACGGCATGTTTGGGGCTGATGTCCAGCTCCTTCCCCCGGGCGAGGGCGATGTTCTCCCGCTCCTCCTTGGCGGCGGGGAGTAATACACTGTAGCCTGAACGACCTGCCAGCTTGACTTCGGAATCCCAGATTTTTCGCATGGTGGACCTCACTTTAAAGGCATGAATTTAGATGAGCGTGTTGCTCCAACACCCACTCCGGTGTGTTTGGGAGGGGTACGGGTCGAGGCGAATTCGCCAAAGTAATGACCGATCATCTCGGGTAGGATCGTGAATTGTCTGTACTCCTTGCCATTGTAGATGGCGAAGGTCCGGCCCACGAACTCAGGGATCACTATCATATCGCGGCGATGGGTACGGATGACCTTTTCGGGGAAGCGGCGGGCGTCGGCGATTATCTTGCCCTTGGTCTCATCCTCGGCCAGGCCACGGCCAAAGCAACGACGCTGCCGGGAGGAGAGTAGCCCCATAAACTCCTCGAGATTCATCTTCTGGAGTTGTTTTATGGTGTGGCCCCGGAAGGTGTACTCCTTCTTACGACGGACCTGAATACCGACACGTAGCTTGCGCGACTTCCGACGGGCGGTCTTGGCCGATCCCCACCGTTTCTTGCCCTTTCTTGCCTGTGTTGCCATATGATCACCTCTTCTTGCCGGTTCGACGACCGGTACGTCGCGCGGCTATCGCTCCCACCTTGCGCCCGGGAGGCGCGTTGCGAGAGACCGTCGTGGGTTTGCCGACATGCCGACGCCTGCCACTGCCAAAGGGGTGGTTGCAGGCGTTCATCCGGACTCCGCTCGTGTGGGGGAACAGGGGGCTGCGGGAGCGCAGGGCTCTGGCCTTGGTGCCGGCTTTCAGGTAGGGCTTCTCGCCCCGGCCGCCTCCGGCCACCCGCCCTATGGTGGCACGGCAGTGATTGTCCAGGGTCTTGAAGGCTCCGGAGGGTAGCTTGATGGTGGTCTTGGCGCCATGGCTGACCACAGTGACATGGGTGCCTCCGGCGCGACCGAACTTGCCACCGTCACCTGGTTTGGCCTCGACATTGTATATCTGGGTCCCCTCGGGGATGGTTCCCAGATAGGTAGTGTTACCCAGCCTGGGCTGAGCCCCGTGGCCGACAGCCACATTCTGACCCACCTGCAATCCCTCGTGGGCCAGCATCGTATAGTGGGCGCCCTTGTTGGGGCGTACCTTGGCCAACGGGGCGGTGTGACCGGGATCGTGCATCAGGTCGACGACCTCGCCTTTCATGCTCTGGTGCCTTGGATGGCGGGCGGTGCCTTTCCAGCGGTGAGAGGGTACCTGATAGCGATTTCCGCGCCCGCGGTGCTGTACGATCAGTCGCTTGCCCATGTTTAACCTCAGAAGATTCCAATGTTCATGCCGATCTCTTCGGCCGAATAACGTTTGTCAAGTTTGATTATGGCATGCTTGCCATCCTTGCAATGACGGGTGTTGACAGCTTCCACCTTGACCTTGAAATAGGTCTCAACAGCCGCCTTGATCTGATGTTTGGTAGCCCGGCGATGTACGACGAACTCCAGCTTGTTCCCCTTGTCCACGCGCGGGTCCTTTATCGGTTTTCCCTCCAGGTCCATACGTCCGGTCATGTGGTCCATGGCCTTCTCGGTGACATAGGGGTGAAAGAGTATCTTGTGAGGGTCGATGGTCATTGACCGTCACCTCCGGGAGTTGCCGGAGTCCCGGATTCCAGCCTGCCGTTCAGGTCCTCCAGGGCCTTGGTGGTGAACAGGGTCAACCTTCCAGGATCGCCTCCGGGGGCCAGCATCTCGGTGTTCAGACCGGCGACACTGGTCACCTCGACACCGGGAAGGTTCTGAAAGGCCCGTTCGATGCCGTTCAACTGGGAGAGCACCACCAGCAGGGAGCGTGGGGTGCGATACTTGCGGCCCCGGGCCTTGCCCCTTCCGGCGCGGATGTGGCGGCCGTTCTTGGCCCGTAACAGGTCCTCCTCCACGCCCAGGCCACGTAAGAAGCGAACACTGCGTCGCGTCTTGACACCCTCGTGTCCCTCGGAGCCCTTGAGCCACTCCGTCTCCAGGTCGTTCTCCACGACCAGAGGCAGGGTCAGCTCCTCCTTGAAACGATGTCCCCGCTGGGAGACCATGGCATTGGAGGCGGTGGCTGCCAGGGCCGATTGGAAGGCGGCCCGGCGTTCCTTGTGATTGACCTTCTCGGCCCATACCCTCTCGACCCGAGGGGGATGACATCGGCGGCCGCCCACATTGTTGGGCGATTCCACGGCAGTCGAGCCCTGCTTCATACGCTGGACCCGGGCTACCCCGCGGCCCTTGCCCCAGGTCGATGCGGAATGCCGCATTCCGGAACGGGGATTGGGGCCGTAGGGTTGGCGCCGATTGGCCTGAGCGGCGTTGACCGCCTTGCGTATCAGATCGATGCGCACAGGGGTCTCGAAAACCGAAGGGAGTTCCACATCCTCCTTGGCACGTCCGGTCAGGGAGTAGAGTTTGACCTTCATCCATCACACCCCCTGGGGCGAGGCCAGGCTGATATAGTTTATCTGGGGCTCGACCTCGTAACGCCTGAAGCGTATCGGATGCCGCATCCGGATAAGCCGCTTGGCGGGTCCTGGCAAGGAGCCATGGATAAGAAGGTAGGAATTGCGCACGATACCGTAATGGAGGAAGCCGCCGGTGGGAGTGATCTCCTCGCCGTTCTCACCCATCTTGAGAATCCGCTTGTTGTACTCTGTCCGGTGGTGATAGCCCATCTGGCCGGCCTGGGGAACCTCTCGCCTCACATAGGAGGGGTTCCAGGGACCAAGGGTACCGATCATGCGTCGGTGCTTGGAGTTCTTGTGGGTGAGCAACTTGACGCCCCAGCGCTGGACATGGCCCTGGAAGCCCTTGCCCCTGGTGATCGCCAGGGTGTCCACCATCTGACCGGGCTTGATGAAGTCGGCCACTGTCAGGCTCTTGCCCAACTTCTCACGGGCCAGATCGAGACGGTCGGGGATGGTCCCACCAGCTATCCGATTCTCCATGACCTCAGGGGTCTTCTTCGGAATGCCTGTGACCAGCTTGGGCTGGGAATGGCAGATCAATCGCACATCATCCAGATCAGCCTGTTCGAGCTTGCGCCAGGCGGCCTCCCGATCCTGCTTCCTGGGCAGGGGGATCCGCCGGTCCAGCTCCTTGTCGAAATTGTCGGTCCACACCTCGCCCAGGGTCCTGAGGCCGTAGGAGGTCTTGATGTAACCGCGTACTCCGGCGACCATCATGGGAGGGGTCTCGACGACCGTGGCCGGCATCCGGACCTCCTGTTCCGTAGTCGTGGAGGTCTTGCGGTAATCTACCGCCAGGATATGGGTCATGCCCACCTTGTAGCCCGCGAAGCCCTGGATATGAGGTTCGTCCTTCAGACCGTTCTCAGGCCAACTGGGCATATGGGGCGTCTCGTTCAGTGCGCGTTTTCGGGGTGAATAACCCATCGAACCGCGCTTGGGATGGTGTCGTTTGGACATGCTGGGCGTCTCCCGAGGGGGTTCATCGCTCCTGTTATACCAGTATCTGCGATGGCAATACAGCATTCGGTCTGACCTTTGCGCAATAAGACCGCCAGCCCACGAAAAATGGGCAATGCCAGGTTTACCAGGAAGCCGATGAAATGCGGATGACTACACAAGCACCGTGCGGGAGGCATTGCCACCCCGGCCTCGACCGAACCGTGACGCCGTGTTCCGGAAAGCACTACCCGCTCCAGCTCATCTGGTGGGCGCTACCGGTGTGTGGGGAGCCTGGTAATGGCCAAGCCTTACCCCAAGCGTCTGGTTCAACCACTCGTGCGACGCGGCCAGCCTGGCACCCATATATAAAGGCACTGGCGTCGGTCGGCTGGCTGAACAGGGGCTTTCGATCGTCCGGCGATGATATTCGCGCTATCAGACGGTGATGTCCATGGCCACGGCGTGTCCGCCACCAAGGCACAAAGCCGCCAGACCACGATGGCCGCCGGTTCGCTTCAGGGCATACAGCAGGGTCACCAGGACCCGGGTTCCCGAGCAGCCTATCGGGTGTCCCAGAGCCACGGCGCCACCTTCGACATTGAGCTTCTCCAGGAGTATGTCAAGCTCACCGGCGACGCCCAGACTGGCCGAGGCGAATGCCTCGTTGTGCTCGAAGAGATCGTAATCGGCGGGGCCGCGCCCGTTCATCTTCCAGAGCTTCCGGACCGTGGGCACCGGGGCGTACATGACATGCTCGGGCTCGCAGGCGGCCGTGGTGTAGGAATCGATGGAGGCCAGGATGTTCAGCCCCCTGGCCTTTGCATGCTCGCGACTGGTGACAACCACCGCGGCCGCCCCGTCGGATATCTGGGAGGCGTTGCCGGCGGTGGTGACCCCGCCGTCCTCGAGCTTCTTGAACACCGGTCTGAGGCGGGCCAGGCCCTCCAGGGTGCTGTCGGCTCGAACACCCTCATCACGGTCAAAGACCGTTACCTTGCCCTTGCGGCCCTTGATCTCCACCGGCACCAGCTCCTCGTCAAAGTAGCCCTCGGACTGGGCCTTGGCAGCCTTCTGATGGGAGGCCAGGGCGAACTCGTCGATGGTCTCGCGGGTCAGGTTGCAGCGTTTGGCGATGATGTCGCCGGTATTGCCCATATGGACATCGTGATAGAAATCCCATAGACCGTCGTGGACCATGGCGTCAACGAGTTTGCCATTGCCCAGGCGATAGCCGGTACGGCCTTTGGGCAACACATAGGGCGCCGCGCTCATGTTCTCCATGCCGCCGGCCACGATGATGTTCGATTCACCCAGTTTGATGGCATTGGCCGCCAGCATGATGGATTGAAGGCCGGAGCCACAGACCTTGTTGACGGTGTAGGATATGGACTCGAAGGGAAGGCCGCCATAGACGGCAGCCTGCCGGGCCACATTCTGTCCCTGGCCCGCCTGGAGCACGTTGCCCATGATGGTCTCGTCCACATCACCCGGTTCGATACCGGACCGCTCAACGACCGTCTTGATGGCCAAAGCGCCCAGTCGCACGGCGGGTGTGGTGCTCAGGGTTCCAAGGAATTTGCCAATAGGGGTCCGGACCGCCCCCACGATAACCGGCTCGGGATAGTCTGACATATGGGTGGGGATTCCAGCAGGCATGTAAAAGTGTTGGCTATTACGATTATATAATAGGCCTGTTGTCAGTTGAAACCCATTGATTTCCATCGATGTGAATCTGTCCTTTATAAGTTAATATATCCCCGGCCATCCCCCAGCCAACCATGGCCAAGCCCAGACTCGCAGCCAAACGCTGGTCAGTGGACCTGGAGGGCCGGGTGCGGGGGTCATTGCCCCTGGCGCCGCGGTTCGATCCCGCCGACGACGAGCGCGAACCATTCACCATCGATACCCCGCCGCCATATCCTTCCGGAAAGTGGCATATCGGGGCTGTGGCCCATTATGCCCTGATAGACATGATCGCCCGCTCCAGGCGCAAGGCCGGGGCCAACGTCCATTTCCCCTGGGGAGTGGACCGCAATGGCATCAACATCGAGCTGGTCGTGGAGCGCAAGTACAAAAAACCCCTGACCGAATGGGATCGGGAGGAGTTCATCAGGGTCTGTGCAAAGGAGATCCAGGCCAACACCGATGACCTGGAGAAGATCGCCCGTCACATCACCATGTCCTGCGATTTCGACAATGGATATCGCACAGACTCCCCGGAATACAGGGCGGTGACGCAGCGTTCCTTCATCGAGCTGTGGAACAAGGGACAGATAGTGGAAGAGCTG
The DNA here is from genome assembly GCA_964434315.1 of uncultured archaeon. GTDB lineage: Archaea > Thermoplasmatota > Poseidoniia > MGIII > CAYLMJ01 > CAYLMJ01. Next base: position 2,215 of record CAYSUX010000010.1, on the reverse strand, counting down.
CGACCCAACAACTACGACCCGACCCTTGGCACCACCATCGCCGACGCCGAGATCTACCACGAGGAACGAACCACGAACCTGCTCCATATGCGCTGGGAGGTGGAAGGTGTCGAGGATTTCAAAGGGCCTCTGATGATCGCCACCACCAGGCCCGAACTGCTTTGCGCCTGTCAGGCGGTACTGGTCCATCCTGACGACGAGCGTTATTTAAACCTTCATAAGGCCCGGGCCATCCTTCCGCTCTATGGTCGGTCAGTGCCGATCCTCCCTCACCGCTACGCCGACCCGGAGTTCGGCTCCGGCGTGGTCATGATCTGTTCTTTCGGCGATTCGGGTGATGTACAGCTCTTCCGGGAGCTGGAGTTGGAACCCATCGTCGCCATCGACCTTGACGGCCGGATGACGGGTGAGGCCGGTCCGGACCTGGAAGGCCTCAAGGTGATGGAGGCCCGCAAGAAGGCCCGAGAGCTCCTGGATCGGACCGCAGCCCTGGAAACGGTCGAACAGATAAGCCAGAAATTCCCCATCTGCGAGCGATCAAATCAACCCATCGAGATCATCCTGCTCAAGGAGTGGTATGTGAAGCAGACCCATGTCATCGATGAGATGAGGGTCATGGCCGACCTGATCGAGTTCCATCCTCCCAAGCACAAGCAGATCCTTATGGACTGGCTCGATTCCATCACCATCCACTGGCCCATCAGCCGTCGTCGCTATTACCATACCGAGATCCCCCTGTGGTTCTGCTCCAAATGCGACGAGCCCCATATCCCCCAGCCTGGACCATACTACCGCCCCTGGATCGATCCCGCGCCCTTCGACAGGTGTCGGAAGTGCGGCCATGAGAAGTTCACCGGCGAGGACAAGGTCTTCGATACCTGGATGGATTCTTCCAATTCCAACAACTTCGTCATCGGCTATGGCCGCGACCCGGGTATGTTGGACCGGCTCTTTCCCTGTTCTATACGTCCCCAGGGTCGGGACATCGTGCGGACCTGGCTCTATTACACCTTGCTCAAATCCTATCTGCTCAGGGGCGGGCCCGGCTTCAAGCATGTCTGGATCACCGGCCTGGGAATGGATGAGCGGGGTCGCAAGATGTCCAAATCGGTGGGCAACATCATCGACCCCGACAAGATGCTGAAACGGTTCGGCTCCGAGGCCTTCCGCTTCTGGATCGCCGGCGAATGCACCATCGGCGACGACTTTCGTATCAGCCCCGAGCGTATCGAGGGCGCGTTCAAGTTCCTGCAGAAGCTCTACAATGTGGCCCGTTTCTGCTCCATGTTCAGCCTTGGTGAGGGCGAACAGGGCGATGATGGAGACCGTGGACCAATACCCCTTCCAGGCGAGCCGCCTGCCGAGCCGGAACCCGTGGACCGGTGGATACTGGCCGAGCTGGTGACCCTGCAGAGACGATGCGAAAAGGGCTACGCCGACTTCAACTTCTTTATTCCGGCAACGGCCATCAGATCATTCGTCTGGAACCTCTTCGCCCCCCACTATCTCGAGATGGTGAAGAGCCGGGCCTACGATGGCGATACGGCCGCTATCTGGACCCTGCACCATTGCCTCGACACGGTGCTGCACCAGCTTTCCATAATCACCCCCTGCTTCGCCCACAACATCGCCGGAGAGTTATATGGCGACAGCGATATCCAGCACAGCGCGGCCCCGCCTGCCAACGCGATCGCCTCCATTCTGTTCCCTGGGATTATTTCCGACGATGAGTATTTAAACGAAATCAAGGTTTGGACCGACAGGACCGAGGCCGTCACCGGCTTCAACTCATTGATCTGGAAAGCCAAAAAGGATTCGGGCACCAGCCTGGCCGCGCCCTTGCCCCCGGAGCTGGCTGGCAAGGATGAATACCGGGTTCCAGTCGAGCTGGAGGATGCTGGATTGGGTGGTGTGCTCAGGGGCATGCACAAGCTGGGTTGAAACTGCTCGCCGGGGACCGGTAGCCCGTCTTCTTCCAAGGTTTTGATATAGCCCTGAATGGCCTCTTTGATATTGACGACGGCCTCCTCTTTCGTCTTGGCCTGGCTTATGCAGCCGGGCAAGGTGGAGCACTCGGCAACCCAGTAGCCGTCCTCACCGGGATAGATTACGACCTGTCGCATTGGTCACGTCTGTTAGGTGATATCGTTTTGGTGTTAGACTATTTGAACATAGTTTGCGGCCGGCCAGCCTGCAAGTTTATATAATCGGCCTT